>JAIETT010000013.1 GCA_019744945.1 Burkholderiales bacterium | reverse complement strand
AATGTGCGCGCACAAGATGATTTCTATCAATATGCGAATGGTGGCTGGCTAAAAACGGCGCAAATTCCTGCTGATAAAGCCCAATGGGGTGCATTTAATCAATTACGCGAATCTTCATTAGTTCAATTGCATGGTATTATGAACCAGTTAATTGCGGATAAACACTTGCCTGTTAACTCAAATCAACAAAAATTAGTTGATTTATATCAAAGTTATATGGATGAGTCTGCGTTAAATCAACTGGGTGCTAAACCGTTACAAGGCTTATTGACACAAGTTAGTCAACTCCAAAATAAATCCCAAATTGCGGGTTTAATGGCTAAATTAGCCATAGATGGTGTGGCGACACCCTATGAGTTAGCAATTCATCAAGATGCCCGCGATTCAAGTGTTATGGTTGCAGATTTAGCGCAATCAGGGTTAGGTTTACCCGATCGGGATTATTATTTGAAACATGATGACAAAAACATGCAGCATGCTTTAGCCGAATATCGTAAATATGTTGCGGCAATGTTAAGTCAACTTGGTGATAAAAATGCTGCGCTTGAGGCGACGCAAATTGTGGACCTTGAAACTAAATTAGCCCAGTTGCAATGGACAAAAGTTGCCAATCGTGATCCAGTTAAAACTTATAATAAATATCCGTTAGCTAAATTAAATCAATTAGCGCCGAATTATGCGTGGAATGACTATCTTGCCGCAGCCAATTTACAAGGTAAAGTTACTTATTTAGTAATTAGCCAACCGAGCTTTATTAGTGGCTTTAATCAATTATTAAAAGATGTTCCATTGGCAACCTGGCAAGCTTATTTCCGCTGGCAGGTTTTAAATAGTTTTGCACCAT
The DNA here is from genome assembly GCA_019744945.1 of Burkholderiales bacterium. Taxonomy (GTDB): domain Bacteria; phylum Pseudomonadota; class Gammaproteobacteria; order Burkholderiales; family UBA11063; genus Aquella. Next base: position 13,875 of record JAIETT010000013.1, on the reverse strand, counting down.
ATTTGTCGGCTGAATTTGCCGAGCAGCACTTTGCTTTTTATGGTACGGTGTTAAGTGGTGTGCCACAAAACAAACCGCGCTGGCAACGTGGCTTGGTGGTAGTGGAAAATAATCTGGGTGAAGCGTTGGGTGAATTGTATGTCGCGAAATATTTTCCGCCACAGAATAAAGCTAAAATGGAACAATTGGTGGCGAATTTGATGACCGCTTATCGCCAAAGCATTGAATCTTTGGAATGGATGAGTCCTGCGACTAAAGTTAAGGCACAAGAAAAACTTGCGGCAATTATGCTTAAAATTGGTTATCCTGAACATTGGCGTGACTATTCGAGTTTGGTAATCAAACCACAGCAACTCATCAATAATTTACAGGCGGCGGCACAATTTGAATATCAACGCAATATTAATAAATTGGGTAAACCAGTTGATCGTGCCGAATGGGGCATGACGCCACAAACGGTTAATGCGTATTACAATCCAGAATTAAATGAAATTGTTTTTCCTGCCGCGATTTTGCAAGCGCCATTTTTTGATGTGAATGCGGATGCTGCGGTAAATTATGGTGGGATTGGTGCGGTAATTGGGCATGAAATTAGCCATGGTTTTGATGATCAGGGTAGTCAATATGATGCCACGGGTAATTTGCACGATTGGTTTACCGCTGAAGATCATGCAAAATTTGCGGCTAAAACTAGTGCTTTGGTGGCACAATATAATCAATATACTCCAATAGCTGGCTATCATGTTAATGGGGAACTAACTCTTGGTGAAAATATTGCCGATAATGCTGGGTTAGATATTGCTTACAAAGCCTATAAAATTTCTTTAAATGGTAAAACCGCACCTGTTATTGATGGGTATAGTGGTGAACAACGTTTGTATCTTGGTTGGGCTGAAGTGTGGCGGGCAAAGGTTCGCGAAGCGCAACAAATTATGTCTTTAAAGACTGATCCACATTCACCTGCAAGTGTGCGCGGGAATGCACCGCTGAGAAATCAACCTGGGTTTTATGCTGCTTACAAAGTTGAATCTAGCGATCAAATGTATTTGGCTCCAGCTAAACGAGTAACGATTTGGTAGGTAAAGATAAATTAATGATTTTATTGTGTGCGGTTAATAGATGAGGTTATGTGTTTTATTTGTTTGATTTAAATAAATAATGTCTATTGTATGTAACTTTTCAAGAGTCATTATTAGCTTAAATCTCTGGTATAATAACGTCAATAATTAACGAAAGGAATTTTGATGAAAAAAAATGCTGTATATGCTCAATCTGGTGGAGTGACGGCGGTGATTAACGCCTCTGCCGCAGGTGTAATTAATGCTTGTCGTCAGAATTCTGCCCAAATTGGCACCTTGTATGCGGGTGAGAATGGTATTGTGGGAATCTTAAATGAAGAATTGATCGATACTAGTTTAGAGCCACAGTCAGTTATTGATGGTTTACGTTATACGCCAAGTGGTGCGTTTGGCTCATGTCGCTACAAACTTAAATCTTTGGAGCAAAATCGGCGGGAATATGAACGCTTGATTGAAGTTTTTAAAGCATATGATATTGGTTATTTCTTCTATAATGGTGGTAATGATTCCGCTGATACCTGTTTGAAAGTTTCGCAAATTGCAGCAGAATTGGGTTATCCAATCAAAGCTATTCATATCCCTAAAACTATTGATAATGATTTGGTGGTTACGGATAATTGCCCAGGATTTGGTTCGGTTGCTAAGTATATTGCTACCTCAACCCGTGAAGCTGGCTATGATGTCGAATCTATGCGTAAAACCTCAACTAAGGTATTTATCCTTGAAGTTATGGGGCGTAATGCAGGGTGGATTGCTGCTGCGAGTGGCGTTGCGAGTGAATCAGTTGAACAACCACCGCATATTATTTTGTTTCCTGAGGTGATCTTTGATGAGGATTGCTTTATTCAAAAAGTTAAGAATGTGGTGGACAATTATGGCTATTGCGTAATTGTCGTATCAGAGGGTATTAAAGATCGCTATGGAATGGCGCTTAGTGCCTCACAGCACACGGTGGATGATTTTGGGCATCAACTATTGGGGGGTGTTGCTCCAGTTATTGCTGGAGTGATAAAAAAACGCTTGGGCTATAAATATCATTGGGCGGTAGCTGACTATTTACAACGTTCAGCTCGACACATTGCATCGTCAGTCGATGTTGAACAAGCCTATGCACTAGGTTTTCGCGGTGTTGAAATGGCGCTAGCTGGTGCAAATGCGGTAATGCCGTATATAAAACGAGTTTCACAAAATCCATATCGTTGGGAAATTGGGCAAGTTGAGCTCCATAAAGTTGCCAATCATGAGAAATTTATGCCGCGTGATTTCATTAGTGAGGATGGGTTTCACATTACTGATCAGTGCCGCGAGTATATTGTACCGTTGATTACTGGTGAAGATTATCCGCCCTATAAAAATGGTCTACCAGCTTATGTTCGTGTGAATAAGCAGCATATGCCTAAAAAACTTGCGGATTTTGTCTTGTAATGATTGCCGCTAAAAAAATTACCCTTGCTATCACTGGTGCCAGCGGTGTAGTCTTTGCAACGAACTTATTGGCAGAGTTGCTCAAAAGTAACTGCATCGTTCATTTGGTGATTAGCAAAGCTGGTGTGATTACACTACATCATGAATTGGGAATTGCTTTGGCTGGATCACCACAATTAATTAAGCAAAAACTAGTTAGTGAATTAAACTTAACCGATGCACATAATTTATTTGTGTATGGAATTGAGGATTGGTATGCGCCAATTGCTTCAGGCTCAAGCGTCGATGAGGCGATGGTAATTTGCCCGTGCTCGATGGCAACCTTAGCTAAAGTTGCCAATGGAATTGGTGATGACTTAATTGTACGCGCTGCGGATGTGATTCTTAAAGAGCGTAAAAACCTGGTAATGGTGCCACGCGAAACGCCATTTTCGGCGCTGCATCTGGAAAATATGTTGAAATTAGCGCGTTTAGGTGTTGCTATCGTCCCACCTATTCCTGGCTTTTATAGTGATCCAAAGAGCCTCGAGGATATTGTTAATTCAGTGGTTAGCCGAATTATGGATCAGTTAGGTGTAACAAATAATTTAAGCAAACGCTGGTAAAGTTTGCTATAATAGATGATTAAAACATATGGTTATTTATTGTTAATAAAGTGAGTGAAAATGCAAAATTCAGTAGAAAAAATTAAACAATTAGTTAGTGAAAATAAAGTAGTTCTATTTATGAAAGGCGACGCAAAATTTCCTTTGTGTGGTTTTTCTGGTCGAGCAACTAAGATCTTGTCATTATGTGGCGTGAAAGATTTTGTTACGGTAAATGTATTAGAGGATGACGGAGTGCGTCAAGCAATTAAAGAGTTCTCGAATTGGCCAACTATTCCCCAACTTTATGTAAATGGTGAATTTATCGGTGGTTCAGATATTATGGCGGAAATGTATCAAGCTGGTGAATTACAAGAGTTGTTACAAAAGTAATTTTAGAGGCGAATAAGCCTCTTTTTTGTTTTTTGGTGGTACACAAAATGAATAATTTTTTAACTTTAGCACAATTAAGAGCGGTTGAACAAGAGTCAGTTGTACTTGGAATTGATTTAATTGAACGAGCAGGGATTGCCACCGCTAAATGGACTGAGCCAAGCTTTAACAAAAAAAACCGCATTTTGATTCTTGCGGGGCGTGGTAATAATGGTTGTGATGGATTATCAGCGGCAATTGAATTAATTAAGTTGGGTTATAAGGTTGATGTGGTTAGATTGTTTAAAGACAATACGATAGTTAATGATCAATGGTTTGCGCGTTTGCAAGCGCTGAAAAAACCTTTGGTTAGAATCCCGAGCGATATTAGCAAGTATGATTTGATTATTGATGCTATCTATGGAATAGGTTTAACCCATGAATTGGATGTTGACACCGCGCGTATAATTCAAAAAATTAATGCACAGAATGCGTTTGTTTTAAGTTTAGATGTACCAAGTGGCTTGAATCCATTTAGTGGGCGAGTGCTTGGTGAAGTGGTCTTTGCTGATGCTTGCTTGACATTCATTAGTGATAAACCTGGCCTACATACTGCGGATGGCTTAGATTGTAGTGGCGATGTGCATGTGATTGATCTAATTGATGTTGCGCCGCTTAAATTACCTGATGCGTTGCATAGTATTCAGTTTAATACGTTGGCGGATATTAATTACGATCCATTGCTACGGATGAAGTTTAATACTAATAAAGGTAGTTATGGCACGGTCGCGATAATTGGTGGCAATAAAGGTATGCATGGTGCATTGTATTTGGCTGGACGGGCGGCATTACTCGCTGGGGCTGGCAAAGTTGTGCTAGGTGCGCTAGATAGCGATTTTCATTTAGATTTTACCATGCCTGAATTAATGAGTCAGTCGCCTAAAGAGATTGTAAAAAATTTACAAGCCTTTGATGCAATTGCAATTGGTCCTGGTCTTGGTAAAGATGAAAAATCTTATAAAATTTTAAATAAACTATTGGATGATATTGAAGATAGTAAATTATTAGTTGATGCGGATGCTTTAAATCTAATTGCCGCCGATCATGATTTGAAATTAAAATTTCGCGAAGTGCGTTATAAAATAATTACGCCACATCCTGGCGAGGCAGCCCGCATCTTAGGTGTGACGGTAAATGAAGTGCAAGACAATCGTTTTATGTCGGTAACTGATTTAGTTGATAGTCTTAATAGCGTAACGGTACTTAAGGGAGCAGGCACCCTGATCCAACAAAATAATCAAATTTATATTAATGCAACCGGTAACCCAGGTTTGGCAAGTGCAGGGCAAGGTGATACCCTAACTGGCATCATTGCTGGATTTTTAGCACAAGGCATGGAGTTACTAGATGCAACGCGTTTGGCGGTGTTTATTCATGGTTTAGCCGCTGATCGCTTGATCGTTAGACGCAATGGTTATAATGGAATTTTAGCCAGCATGGTTGCCAGTGAAGTTTGCGATCTAATTAATGAGTTGGTATATGGTGAATTATTTAAAGCTGAATAGTCTTAGGTTGCGGTTAAATTGAATTCAGCAAACTAGCTATAGTTTTAGAAATTAATCCGCCGCATTAGTTGTCAAATTGGCTGGTAAAAATTTTGCGTGACTGGTTTAGGTATGAAGTTCAAATTATGCCCATAATAGTTGCGTTAATTTTTACCAGTTCACCACCGTATTAGCTGATCAAAGATTTAAATAGCTATCTCTATTAATTAGGCCAGTTTAATCGGCTTGTCAAATTCTATATTTCTAATTTCGCTTTGAGTTTTAATATATCTGTAATTGTTAGGTAGCAATGGATGAATATTCAACAAAAAATAAATTTAAAACATTTTATTGTCTTGGCGCTGGCTTTAACGCTGCTTGGGGTTTCTTCGACGGATATTTACATTTCCTCTCTTCCCGAAATGGTGGTCTTTTTTCAGACTACGCCTAATTTAGTTAATTTGACGTTGTCAGTTTACACACTTAGTATGGGGATAGCAGTATTATTTACTGGTGTGTTGAGTAATCGTTTTGGGCGCAGAAAAATTTTAATTACTGGGATCATGATTTTTATTGTATCTTCTTTTGCAATTGCCGCCTCGAATTCCATTTATTGGGTTATTCTTTTTCGGATCGGTCAAGCCTATGGTTGTGCTAGTTTGCTTATGGTTTGTCGTTTAATCATTAAAGATACCATGACACCGCAAGAGCAAATTCATGCTTCGGGTGTTTTGGTAATGGGAGTGGTAATTTCGCCAGCGGTTGCCCCGAGTATTGGTGCTGTTTTGGCTAAGTTTGGTGGTTGGCAGAGTGGGTTTCTACTGAGTGGTATTTTTGCGAGCATTTTGCTGGTGTGGGTGATGATTATCGTTAAAGAAACGAACTCCACCCCAATTGCTAAATTAAGTTCTTTAAAAGCATATATTAAAGAATATTTTGGTTTGTTATTAGATGCTAAATGCTTATTATTTACGCTGATTATTGCCTTAACTTTTGCGACTTACTTTGTGTTTATTGGTATATCCAGTTATTTATTTATCAATAAGGCTGGGATGTCACCGCTGGTTTATTCTTATTTATTTGTAATTATTGCAAGTGGTTATTTTGTGGGTAACAGCTTAATGATGTGGCTGAATAAGCGCGAGATTACGCCGCTTAAATTGATTTTACTTGGCATGTTTATAAGTTTACTCGGTCTAGTTGTTTTGGGGATGAGTTTGATTTTGGCGTATGGATTTTGGTTTACGGCGTTAATTACACTCGGGATTTTAATCATGCGGCTAGCTTCAGCATTGATTATAGTGCCTGCTCAGGTTGAGTTAATGCAGCATTTTCATGAACAAGGTGCTCAGGCGCTTGGTTTAGCGACGTGTGCTCAATTTGCTTTTGCTAGTTTAGCGATAACCTTAGCTGGATTATTTCATGATCAACCTGGATATGGCTTGATCACTGTTACCGCAATCTTTTTTATTCCAGTCGTCTTTCTCGCGTTAAAATTACGTGCAATTATGCACGTGTAGTTGAGATATTCCCAAAACAAGGCGTTCGTTCTAATTAGTAAATGATGTTGTGTACTTGTTTATATAGAAGACTGATTTACAATAAAGTATTTTTTGCTATCTGCGAACATTAAACAAAGTATAACCGATTAATTATAATATATAATCACTATTTTAAGTATATCTAGTGCGTAACATTAGCTGGTAAATGATAAATTCAATTAATTTTATGTGGAGTAATCAATGCAACAATCTAACATTGCAATTTTAGGTTTTGGTTTGTCAGGTTCAACCTTTCATGCGCCATTGATTAACAGCATTCCCGGGCTTAAGATTACGCATATTTTGTCGAGTCAAGTAGCTAAGATTAATCAACTTTATCCAATGGTTAAGGTGGTCAGCGAGTTGGATGAGATTTTAAGTAATTCAACGATTGATTTGGTTGTGAATACCTTACCCAATTTAGAACATTATTCAGTGACTAAAAAGTGTTTACAAGCAGGTAAGCACGTTGTAGTTGAAAAACCTTTTGTGATTGATTCTGTGGATGGCGAGGATTTGATTGCGTTAGCTAAAGAACGTGGTTTGCTGTTGAGTGTTTATCATAATCGGCGCTGGGATAATGGATTTCTAACCCTGAAACACATTTTGCCACAATTGGGGGATATTTATCTCTATCAGGCTTATTTTGATCGCTTTCGTCCAACGGCTAATTTAACTAAATGGCGCGAACAAGATATTAAAGGTTCTGGACTGCTTTATGATTTAGGTTCGCATCTCATTGATCAGGCTCTGGATTTATTTGGTTTGCCTGAGAGTATTTATGCTGATTTAGCTATACAACGTCCAAGTGCTAAGTCGATTGATTATTTTCAAATTGAATTATATTATCCAAGTTTGCGTGTGATAATTGGTTCCAGCTCAGTGATGGCAAATTCTCGTCCAGTAGTGTCGCTTTATGGCACGAATGGGAGCTATGTTAAACATGGACTTGATCCACAAGAGGCTAGTTTGCGCGCAGGGCTTACGCCATTAGATAGTGATTATGCGCTTGAAGATTTAAGTATGGCTGGAGTTCTTAATGAGATGGTTGGTGATTCATTGCAAAATAACACAATAGTTAGCTTAAATGGAGCTTATTTAGAATATTATCAGCTAATTTATAACAGTTTACTGAGTGGTGTTGTAGCTCCTGTTAGTGCGGAATCTGCGTTATGGGTGATCAAAATTATTGAAAAAGCTATTTTGAGTGCCTCTTTAGGGCAGCGTGTAAATTTGGCAAGCTAGCTAAATTTTAGTGTGAAATTGCTTTAAAACCTGCTTACAGTTCGTAGCGGGTTTTTTTATGGCTAAATTTACTGAATTAATTCATTTTTTTGACTTTTTTGAGTTGACGAGTCGATAAATGATGTGTTAAAGTGTTGGATTGTGGCGTAAAGTGTAAATTTGTGGGGTAAAAACTATGTTCGGTGGGGTGAATCATCTCAACTTAGATCCAAAGAATCGTTTAGCGATTCCAGCGAAGTATCGTGATGCTTTGTTGATGGATGCTGGACAAGTTGTAATTAGTTTAGACTCTGCACAATGTTTGCAAATTTACCCATTAGCAGAATGGGAAGTGGTGCGGAGTAAAATTCAAAATTTACCCAATTCAGTTCATCCTCTAGTTAAAAGTTATCAACGTTTAGTCCTTGGGCATGCCGAATTAATTGAGCTTGATAAGGCTGGACGGGTTTTGTTACCCGCAACTTTAAAACAAATGGTTGGTTTAGACCGTGAATTAGTTTTAGTTGGTATGGGTAATCGTTTTGAACTTTGGGATAAAAATAAATGGCAAGCCGAAACTGAAAAGGCTTTGCAAGCTTCGGCAGAAGATTTAGCCGTATTGTTAAATGGTTTGAGTGTTTAAATGAGTTTACATTATTCGGTATTACTTCAAGAGTCGTTAGATTTATTGGCAATTAAACCCGATGGGGTTTATGTCGATGGAACCTTGGGGCGCGCTGGACATACCAAAGAACTGTTAGCTCGCTTGGGCGCGAATGGGCGCTTAATTTCTTTTGATAAAGATCCTGACGCAATTACTTACGCTAAAGAGACTATTATCGATTCACGCTTAAGTGTCGTGCATGCTAGTTTTGCGACTTTAAGTACAACACTTACATCAATGGGTATTCAGCAAATTGATGGAGTTTTATTAGATTTGGGAGTTTCATCACCGCAAATTGATACTCCGGAGCGTGGTTTTAGCTTTCGCTTTGATGCGCCATTGGATATGCGCATGGATAATTCCAAAGGAGTAAGTGCGGCAGAATGGTTAAATACGGTAGATGAAGTTGAATTAGCCAATGTATTTTGGCGTTATGGTGAAGAGAAGTTTTCACGGAGAATTGCGCGGGCAATTGTAGCAACGCGTGCGGAAAATCCGCTGACTACAACGGCTCAGTTAGCTAATTTGATTAGTGGCTTGATTCCATATAAAGAAAAAGGGCAACATCCAGCAACTCGAGTGTTTCAAGCGATTCGGATTCAAGTTAATAATGAACTTGGTGATTTAGAGATGGTTTTAGCAACTGCCCCTGAATTATTAAACCTAGGTGGCAGATTAGTTGTAATTAGCTTTCATTCGTTAGAAGACCGAATTGTTAAAACTAAATTTGCTGAATTAGCCAGCAGTGATAAATTACCTAAATGGGTGATGGTTCAAGATGAACCGAGTAGCGAATATAAGATAATTGCTAAAAAAATTAAGGCGAGTAGCGACGAAATTTCTGAGAATGGTCGCAGTAGAAGTGCAATTATGCGTTGTTTGGAGCGGGTAAGTGTTAAGAGCCGTTAATTTAATCTTGGTGATTAGTATCTTGGTAAATGCAATTTATATTGTAAACCAACGCTTTACCGCGCGACAACATTATATGCAATTAGCGTCCTTACAAAATAAGGCCAGTATCTTAAATAAAGAATATACACGTTTACAATTGGAAGAGGGAACTTACTCCTCGGGTTTAGCCGTGCAAGATTTTGCAACAACTAGTTTGGGGTTGGTACAACCAGACAAACTTCATATCGTCGAACTTAAATAATTAATTAATGGAATAGCTATCATGGCAACTAATCAAGATATTCATAAAATTTATTGGCAAATGAAAAATCATGAAAATAATTATGCTGGTAGAAAAATCGGCACTGAATTATTTTCTAAGGTTCGTGATCGCTCAACTATGATTAGTTGGATCGCGCTGGGTTTAAGTTGTGCGGTAATTTTGCGTTTAACCTATATTAATACGATTAGCAGCCAGTTTTTGACCGATCAAATGAATACGCGCGTGCTACGTACAATCAAATTGCCATCAATGCGCGGAACGATTACCGATCGCAACAATCATCCACTTGCGGTAAGTACACCAATGGAGGCTATTTGGGCAGATCCATCGGCATTAGATAATTTAACCAGCGAACAAGTTCAACAATTAGCCAAAGTACTAGACATGCCATTGGCGGAGCTCAATAAAAAATTGAATGAAACCAATAAAACTTTCGTTTATTTAAAGCGTGCTGTAGCACCAGAAAATGCTAAATTAGCTTTGGGGTTGGGAATTGATGGTATTTATTCAATGCAAGAATATAAACGTTATTATCCAAGTGGTGAGGTAACTGCTCATGTGGTTGGTTTTAATGATATTGATGACAAGGGTGCTGATGGTATTGAATATGCAGCGGAAAAACAATTGGATGGTCGTGATGGTTCACAACAGATAATTCGTGATTTACGTGGGCATGTGGTGGATAATGTTGGGGTTGCTCAAGCTGCGCAAAATGGTAAGCAAGTTAGTTTATCGATTGATAATCGGATTCAATATATTGCCTACAATGCGTTAAAAAATCAAGTTGATGCATCAAAAGCTAAAGGTGGTTCTGCGGTAGTACTTGATGCGCAAACTGGTGAAGTTTTGGCGATGATTAATATGCCAACCTATAATCCAAATAATCGTGATAACGTTACGCCTGATATGCTTAAAAATCGTGCGGCAACTAATGTCTATGATCCTGGTTCAATTATGAAACCGTTAGTAATTGCCAAAGCTTTAGATCTTAAGATGGTGACGCCAAAAACCGTTTTTGATACTCATCCGTATGTAGTGGGAACTAAATTAATTAAAGATGATCATGCTTATCCACAAATGACGGTAACTGAAATTATTCAACATTCTAGCGATATTGGTACATCTAAAATTGCGATGAAATTCACAGCTCATGATTTGTGGAATTTCTATCATCAAGTTGGCTTTGGGCAAAAAATGGGATCAGGTTTTCCTGGTGAAACTAAAGGTATCGTGATTGATTGGAAGAAATGGTATCCAATGGATCAAGCTCTAATGTCGTATGGTTATGGTATTTCGGTAAGTTTGTTCCAAATGATCCATGCTTATACAATTTTCACGAATAATGGTTGTTTGTTACCAGTGACGTTTAATAAACTTGGTGCGAGTGATAAGATACCTTGTGAACAAGTAATTAGCCCTGAAACTGCTGCAACGATGCGCTCAATTTTGGCAACTACCACCGAAGAGGGTACGGGGAAAAATGCGCGGGTTGAAGATTATAGTGTGGCGGGTAAAACTGGTACGGCACAAATTTTGGATGGTGCACATTATAGTAATAGTAAACATATTGGTTCGTTTGTCGGTTTTGCACCAGCAATTAACCCACGAATTATTGTGGCGGTAATGATCGATCAACCAACGGTTGGAATGTATTATGGAGCGCAAACTGCAGCGCCTGTATTTGCCAAAATTGTGCAACCAACTTTACATTTACTTGGTGTGAAACCTGATAAGCAATAATTTGCGCAGCGCGTTTTAATTATTCGCTAAATATCTTCTACGGCTACTATTGCTAAATAGGGATGAGAAATGTATTCACTTCATAATCAACGAATTAATCCTAACACTTTTGCCCAGCTAATTGACAAGCTGGGCTTGTTATTAACTAATCATGCTCTAGTCATTGATAGTCGAAAATTGCAATTGGGTGATATTTTTTGCGCTTATCCAGGCACTGCCACGGATGGACGTAAATTTATTTCGAGAGCAATTCAAGCAGGTGCTCATGCGATACTTTATGAACCTGAGATTACGTCTGAACCATCTGTAATTAATTTCCCTGTCACCAATTTAATGCATTATGTTGGACTTTTAGCCGCGCATCAAGCTAATTATCCAAGTCAAGATATGTTGAATATTGCGATTACTGGCACGAATGGCAAAACCTCAATTAGCCATTGGTTAAATCAAGCCTATACTTTTTTGGCGCAAACTAGCGCCATTATTGGCACAACAGGGGCAGGGATTTATCCAAATGTCAGTGATTATGCCTCAACCACCCCTGATCCAATTACCTTACAGCACTTACTTAATCAATTTAAACAGGCTCAGGTTGATGTTTTAGCGATGGAGGTTTCATCCCATGCACTGGATCAAGGACGGGTTAATGGTGTCAGTTTTTCCACAGCAGTATTTACAAATCTAACTCAAGATCATTTGGATTATCATCATACGATGCAAGAGTATTTCGCGGCTAAAGCCGAATTGTTTTATTGGCAAGGTTTAGCCCATGGTGTAATTAATGCCGATGATGAGTACGGACAACAATTAATTACAACATTACAAACTGAAAATCCAAGGTTAAATTTATTGAGTTATGGTATTGAACATGGCGATCTCCGTGCAAGTGACATTCAACTAAGCACGCAGGGAATTAAGTTTACTTTACATTATAAACAGCAGGAGCAACTTATTCACGCTAAGATTATCGGTATGTTTAATGTTTATAATTTATTGGCTGTGTTTGGGGTATTATTAGCTAATGGTATTGCTTGGGGGCAGTTAGGCTTAATTGCTGGGCAATTTAATCCTGTGATTGGGCGGATGGATGCGACAATTCAAGCGGGTAAACCCTTGGTTGTAGTTGATTACTCACATACCCCAGATGCACTAGAAAAAGCGCTTAGTACTTTACGTGAAATTAGCCAACAAGCTAAATTAATTTGTGTTTTTGGTTGTGGTGGTAATCGCGATGCTGGAAAGCGTCCGTTAATGGGGCAAATTGCTACTGAATTGGCGGATCATGTAATCATCACGACCGATAATCCACGGAATGAAGAGCCTATGACTATTATTCAAGATATTTTAGCTGGGGTTAAGCGCTCAAATTATCAAGTGATTACTGATCGTAAACAGGCTTTGATTGAGGCGCTTAATCAGACCACTGCTGGTGATGTGGTGTTGGTTGCGGGTAAAGGTCATGAGAGTTATCAAGAAATTAAAGGTGTAAAACATCATTTTAGCGATTTGGAATTAGTCGCGGAATTGTTAAATGAAAAAGTATAAAGCGATTGTCTGTGATATTGATGGCACGATTTTGGATGCTAATCATCAAATTCCAGATGAATTAACTAATTTATTTACCCAACTTCAATCAGCTGGTGTAATTGTAACTCTAGCTAGTGCGCGCCCAACCTTGTCAATTTTGGAAGTTGGTAATCAGCTTAATTTGCAAGCGCCATTGATTGCTCTGAATGGTAGTTTAATGGTAAATTCTCAGGCGGAAATAATTTATAATCAGCAATTTGAATTTAAACGCATTCAGGCGGTACTTGAGACCTTTCCTGATATTTTGGTTAATTCTTACAACGGCGCAAAATGGTATGCGAATCAACATAATGAAAATATATTGCGTGAAGAAAATTTTGTTAAATTTAAAGCCCAAATTAGCTTAGCTTTCCCCGAATTAAGTAATATGGTAGTCTTAATTGCCGAACATACTAAACTATTAGCCGTACAACAGCATATTTTAAACTATGAACCTGATTTAAGCGCTGTGTTTTCGCATCCTGAATATTTGCACGTTGCGGTGCATGGTGTTTGTAAAGCCAGCGGTGTGGCTCAATTTGCACACATGCATCAGCTTGAACTGAGCGATTTTATTGCCTTTGGTGATGGTGAAAATGACATCAGTATGTTGCAACAAGTTGGACATGGTGTGGCAATGGGAAATGCTTCTGCAAGGGTTAAGCAAGCTGTAACTAGAGTTACGAGTAGTAATCAGGAGCTTGGAGTGGTTCGATATCTTGAAAATTTACTTAAACTTGGCTTGATAGGATAGCGATGAATCAATTAACTGGTGAAGAACTAATTAAATTATCTGCTGGTATAGCGGCTAATCAATTTAATTTTACACAATCGGTAACTAAAGTTACACTTGATAGCCGTAAAACCGCGCTTGGACAGTGCTTATTTGTGGCAATTCGCGGTGAAAATAATGATGGACATGATTATGTGCGTCAAGTTGTAAGTAACCCAACTAATTTTGC
>JAIETT010000273.1 GCA_019744945.1 Burkholderiales bacterium | reverse complement strand
ACTGGTCTCGCACTAGCAAACGCTTAGCTATGCTCTTTAGTATCGCCATTAAGCCGCAAAACAAAAAATGTTGGTTTGGTTGGTGGTTATGCCTCTGGCAGAAAGGAGCTAAGCCCCTTTACCCATAATTATTTAGGTTCGGCTTGATTTAATAGCGGTGGCGCTATGAGCGCTAAATTAGATGATGTTTTACTGGAGTTTATAGAATGAATAAATTAGAAAATGCAATAGTTATCTTTGGTCTAGAAAATGGTCAATATAGCCTGAGTGATGTTAAACAAGTTTATAGAAAACTAGCTAGTGTTAATCACCCTGACAAAGGTGGCAGCACCGAAACTATGCAGCTAATTAATACTGCTTTTGCTGAGCTATGCAAGTATTTCGAGCTAAATGCAACCCTTGACATTAATCAAGAAACAGAAACTAATCACAGCTTTGATTTTAGCTTTGTGGATACCTTAAAAACTTTGCAGGGTGTAGTTATTGAAATATGCGGCTACTGGGTATGGTTATCAGGTAACACTTATCCGCATAAAGAGATAATCAGTAATTTAGGTTTTAAATTCTCAGGTGCAAAGAAATCATGGTATTGGAGCCCAACCATCGACACCAGTAAATACAAACGTGGCTCTAAGTCGATGAAAAACATCCGCCAAGAGTTTGGCAGCAAGATAATTAAGACTGAATCACAAGCAGCGATTAATTAAGCATGGCGGGAACAATCCCGCAATTAACACCTAACAACATGAACCAATCAATTTAACTAACAACATAAGACAAGGAATCAAACAGATGGAACAATTAAACTATGCTAAAGAAATCGCCACCACTATTTTAGCTCAATTAGGCGGCAGTAAATTTACCACTATGACAGGCGCAAAATTATCATATAGCACCAATCACAAAGAGCAGCCAGTTTTAAATTGTGCGCTACCCAGTAATTTAAGCATTAAAAACAGGATTAACTTAGTCGCAATAACCTATAACATCGGATTAGATTTATATGAGTTAACTTTTAGTAATACTAGGATAACCACGAATAAAGTAATCAAGCAAATTAATGAGGTTTACGCTGAGGATTTAATACCATTTTTTGAGCAAGAAACTGGCTTATATTGTTATCTGTAAAATAAGGCTTAGGAATTACCTAAGCCTGTATCATTAATCCGCGCTGAATCCCTGTTTTGCAAGCAAAACCCGCCAGACCCGAAGCCAGCGCTTAACTTATTTTTGATTTGGTGGAGTTAATAAAGCAATTATTGTCACACCAAGAGCTTTAGCAATTCGCTCAATACTATCAATCGTCATATTTCGCTCGGCTCGTTCAACATGTCCAATATAGTTTCTGTGAACATCAGCTATCTCAGCAAGCTTTTCTTGTGAGATATCTTTAGCTAATCGATATGCCTTTACATTCTCGGCAATTATTTTTAAAGTTGGGATTTGTGTTTTCATAGGTGTATTCTAAAAAATTACACCTTATATATCAACAAACCATAGAATGCCATTTTAAATAGTTACATCATATATAATATATTTGTGCTAAACTATTGTTTTGACTTAATCTTAATATATGAAGAGGATGAGATATGAAATTAAAAAAACTGAACTATAATAATTGGTTACTTTTTTCTTTGATATTTACCGCTTATAGCTCTGTATATGCAGATGACAATTGCTATTTCTACGCGAAATTCAAGATGGAGGAATCAAGCTTTAAAGTTGAGTCGGCATCTAAAGACTACATTGATGACGAAAATGTCTTACAACTACAACTAGAGTACCTAAATGACAAGTCATTAGACTATAAAGTACCTTTTTGGAATGGTGACTGTAGTACAGCTTATTCCAACAAAGGAATTAGATCAAAGTGTGGGGGTGATTTTATAAATAAAGATGTAGGTTCAAATGTGGCAGTAAAACCACTAATATACATTTTTACTCTAGGTATTGGTGCGGTAGTTGATGCGGCTAAAGGAGTAACATATAAAACTAGCGTTAATAAAAAAAATTTAGCATTAGCTAAGCAAACCTCTGATGCACTAACTAGTTCAATGACCGCGCCATTTATTGCTCAATGTAAACAACAACAAATTGATACAAATAAACAATTGCAATCAGCATATCAAGAACAAGCTAAAATACTCGCGGGGTATCAATCATTACAAAATAAATGTGATCAGACAATAGCAAACTTAAACACAAAAAATACAACAGGCGCTCAGATCCTCGAGATGGATATCCCTCAAATTAGCTGTTCACCAGAAAAGTTTGCAGAGAAATGCAATGATTTAGCAATTAATGAACAATTAACAAATATAGGCAGAAAAAATTGCTCAGTAAGCGTAAAAAATGCGTGTACTGGATATCGCAGCAAATGGGATAGTACGCAGAGAGCTGCTTTCGGCGTAGTCTCAAATGGACACACATACCCATGTGATAAATTATAGAAACTTATAGCTTATCTAACAAACTTTACTTAACTGACATCTTTTAAGCCCGTGTAACACCAGAAGAAAAGCAGAGAACCAAATCATCAAGCAAATTGATGAAGTTCTTGCCGAGTGGTTAATACCACTATTTGAGTAAGAAACAGGCTTATATTGTTATCTGTAATTAGGCAACAAAATAACCAAACAAATAGGCTTAAGAAACACCTAAGCCTATTTCATTAATCCGCGCTGAATCCCAGTTTTGCAAGCAAAACCCGCCGCACCCTAAACCAGCGCTAAAAGCGTTGCAGACCAAGCAAATGCAGCATGTATAATAAGGTTATTCTTTTCATGCTGTGGTAAAATTATGCATTAATATTAATAAGTTAAATAGTACCCATATGCAACAAAAACTTACTCTTGCAAAATTAGAATCCTTACTCTTAAAAGCCTGCGACATTTTGCGTGGCAAAATGGAAGCTTCAGAATACAAAGAATTTATCTTTGGAATGTTATTTCTAAAACGTCTCAGCGATAAATTTGATAGTGATCAACAAACTTTACGTCAAAATTATGCCGCAAAAAATTTATCACATGAATTAATTGAAAAACAACTTGAACGTTCAAATAATTATGATTTTTTTGTGCCTGAGCGTGCGCGATGGGAAAATATTCGCCACCTTAAAGATGATGTTGGCAGTGAACTTAATAAAGCACTTGCTGAGCTTGAAGAGTTAAATCCTGATACTCTGCAAGATGTTTTAAAAGCAATTAACTACAATCGTAAAATTGGTAAAACTTCAATCCCTGATGAAAAATTAGTTGAGTTTATTCAACATTTTGAAAAAATACCTCTTCATGATGAAGATTTTGAATTTCCAGATCTAATGGGGGCGGCTTATGAATATTTGATTAAATATTTTGCGGATAGCGCTGGTAAAAAAGGTGGTGAATTTTATACGCCAACTGAAGTGGTAAACTTGCTAACTAACTTGATTGAACCAACTGAAGGCATGAGTATCTATGATCCTACAGTTGGATCAGGTGGAATGCTAATTCAAGCACAGAAACATGTTGCACAAACTGGTGGTGATCCACGTAATTTGTCATTATATGGACAAGAAGATAGCGGCAGTACATGGGTTTTATGTCGCATGAATATGCTGTTACACGGCATTCAAAATGCATTTATTGAAAATGGCGATACTATTAAAGAACCTAAACATCTTAATGCTGATGGTAGCTTAAAAGTATTTGACCGCGTGATTGCCAATCCGCCATTCTCACAAAACTATTCATTAAAAGAGATGAAACATAAAGAACGCTTTCATGTATTTATGCCTGAATCAGGCAAAAAAGCCGATCTTATGTTTGTACAGCACATGATTAGTGTGCTTAAACAAGATGGTAAAATGGCTGTAATTATGCCACATGGAGTATTATTTCGAGGTGGACAAGAAAAAGAAGCTCGAATTTGGTTGATGCAAAGTGGATTACTTGATGCCGTTATAGGATTGCCAAGCGGTTTATTTTATGGAACTGGTATTCCTGCTTGCGTTCTAGTAATTAATAAAAACCAAACTACAGAGCGTAAGCAAGTATTATTTATTAATTCCGACCGTGAATATAAAGAAGGCAAAAATCAAAATAAATTACGCCCTGAAGATATTGAAAAAATCTCTAATGTTTATAAACAACAATTAACTGTTGATAAATATTCCAAGCTAGTTAGCATTGAAGACATTCAAAAAGAAGAATATAATCTAAATATTCGTCGTTATGTTGATAACTCACCAGCTGCCGAACCACAAGATGTAAGAGCTCATTTAAATGGTGGCATACCTTTAGCCGAGGTAAATCTATTAAATAGCTATTTTGATAATTATACTGGTTGTCGGGAATTATTATTCACCAATTATTTAGCAAATTATTTACAATTTCAATCAAATATTACAAGTAAAGAAGATATTAAGCCCTTAATTGAAAATAGTGCTGGCGTTATTAAACTTCATGAACTATATGATCAAAAACTAATTAATTGGTGGCAAACTCATTTACCCTCAATTCAAGCAATAGATAATCAAAAAATGGTATTTGAGTTATATAATAAGCTTCAAGAAAGTATCAGCCAAGAATTAGAAACATTACATGTTTTAGATATTTTTAAAATTCGTGGTGCACTGGCTAACTTCTGGAAAAATGAAATAATCCTTAGTGATCTTAAATCAGTTGCGGCTAGTGGATTTAGTCCAAGCCTAATTCCAGATGATGAAATATTGCAAGCACAGTATCCTGAACTATTGGCACAGCATGAGCAAGATCAAAACCGCATGGTTGAACTTCAATCATTATTTGATGAAGCCGAAGAAGAAGATTTTGATTATGAAAATAGTGACAATGGTATATTACCAAAAGCTGTGTATAAAGAACTCAAAGCACAGCTAAAAACGAATAAACATAATCAAGAATTAAATCAACAAATTCAGCAACATGATAAGCTTGTTGAAGAATTAAAACAACTAAAAAAAGAAACTAAAGCCTTAGAAGAGCGTAAAACTGAATTAGTTGAGCAAGCACGGCAGCAAATTAACCCAGACCAAGCACAACAACTAATTATTACTCGCTGGGAACGCACCTTATACACTACTTTTCACACTTATTTGAAACAGTATTTACAGTCATTTATTGCTGCTATTGAAAATTTATACTCAAAATATACTGTGACATTGAAACAACTGGAAACTGAACGAGATACCGAGAAATTAATTCTAGATCAGTTCTTAAAGGAACTTGGCTATGACGAATAATGCCGCTTCAGTAGTACAGATTGATGAATTATTTCAAAAAGTAACTAAATATATTGATAGTGCCCGAAATAATATTGTCCATAGTGTCGATAGTGAAATGGTGCAAGCGTATTGGCTAATCGGGCGCGATATTGTTGAAGAAGAACAACACGGACAACAGCGTGCTCAATACGGCAAACAATTACTCCAAGCGTTATCTAAAAAATTAACACTAAAATATAGTAAAGGATTTAGTGTTTCAACACTAAGAGATATTAGGCAATTTTATATAGTTTATTCTAGTTTACCAATTCACCACGCAGTGCGTGGTGAATTGGTAAACTATTTCAACTCAAAGCTGGGTTGGATACATTATCGCGCATTAATGCGAATAGATCGCGCAGAAGCCCGTTCATTCTATGAAATTGAAGCTATAAAAAACAATTGGAAAGGTCGAGAACTAGAGCGACAAATTGATAGTCTGCTTTATGATAGATTAGCTAAAAGCAAAGATAAACAAGGATTATTACAATTGGCCACTCAAGGACAGGTAATAACCAAGCCAGAAGATGCACTAAAAGATCCTGTAGTTTTAGAGTTTCTTAATATACCAGAATCACATAAATTAGTCGAATCAGAGCTTGAACAAGCATTAATTGATAATTTGCACCACTTTTTACTAGAATTAGGTAGTGGTTTTGCATTTATAGCGCGCCAAAAACGTTTAACTTTAGACGGTGATAATTATTATGCTGACTTAGTATTTTATCATGTTAAATTAAAATGTTATGTCGTGATAGATCTCAAAGTGCATAAGCTCACTCATGCCGATATTGGGCAGATGTTATTGTATGTTAATTATTTTGACCGTGAAATCAGAGATGAACAAGATAACCCGACTATTGGGCTAGTATTGTGCACTAAGAAAAGCGACACAATGGTGAAATATATGCTTAGTGAAAATAATCAGCAGATTTTTGCAAGCAAATACCAGCTGTATTTACCAACTGAAGAACAATTAGCAGAAGAGCTGCAAAAAGAGCTGCTTGAAGCTCAACAGCGCATTGGTGAGGTTGATGATGAGTAATTGGCATAATTATTCACTGGATCAAGTGGGTACAATAGTTTCTGGAAGTACTCCTAGCACAGAAAATCCAGCATTTTGGAATGGAAATATCAATTGGGTTACACCAAATGACTTGAGTAAACAGAAAACTAGATTTATTTATGATTCAGATCGCAAATTATCATTATCTGGTTTTAAATCTTGTAGTTTAACAATGGCACCAGCTTTAAAAAGTTTAATAATTTCTTCTCGTGCGCCCGTTGGATATTTAGCTATTCCGCAAATTAACTCTGCTACAAACCAAGGCTGTAAAACAATTATTTTCAAAGAATCACATTATGCTGAATTCTATTATTATGTATTATTGTATAACGTAAATAAAATTAGACAACGAGCTGAAGGCACTACGTTTGCAGAAATATCTAAAAAAGAATTAGAAAAAATAAGTTTTACGGCTCCAGATCTACCAACACAAAAGCGAATAGCTAAAATATTATCAACTGTAGACGGACAAATTGAAAAAACAGATGCCATTATTGCCAAGTACCAAGTAATCAAGCAAGGTATGCTTCATGATCTATTTACTCGTGGCATTGATCTATCTACTGGTATGCTTCGCCCAACCCAAGAACAAGCCCCAGAATTATACAAACCATCACCATTAGGCTTAATCCCCAAAGATTGGAATTACAAAACATTAAAAAATATTACACTAGTAAATCAAGGGTTGCAGATTCCAATATCTAGCCGTTATAAAGATTATAAAGACAATAGATATTTATACATTACAATTCAATTATTAAATAATCCCACAGATGAAAGCTACACATATTATATTGATAATCCTCCAATATCGGTGGTTTGTAAAACACAAGATGTCTTAATGGTACGCACAGGCAATACAGGTGCTGTAATTACTAATATAGCTGGTTGTTTTCATAATAATTTTTTTAAAATAGCTTATAATTCAGAATATACGAATAGAGATTTCCTTGTTCAATATCTGAATTTGCAGCATATTCAAGAAAAAATAATGAACTATGCTGGAACCACAACCATACCAGATTTGAAGCATGGAGACTTTTATAAATTGCCGTACTTAGAACCAAAGCCAGAAGAGCAAAAATATATATCGGCAAAAATAAATCAGATTGATATGCTAATAGCATCAGAAAACAAAACTCTTGAAAAATTACAAAAATTAAAACAAGGTTTAATGTCTAAATTACTCAATGGTGATGTATGAGTGAACATAATCAATATAATGCTGAAGCTTTAAATGATGTATTTTTAAATAATATCTGGTATAGGGAGTGCCACAAGGTTTGTGGATGGAGTGATTGGTGTCATCATTGTAAAAATATGACTATGTGTGACATGCAATGTGGATTTGTAACTAGCTTTGCAAAAGATTTAGCTACTAGCCAAGAACAGCTAATATCAACACTAAATAAATCAGAAAAAGAAAATTATATTAGTGGATTAATTAGATTTATTAAATTTATAGATCAATTTTTTGAACGAATAACCTATTTACAAAACGATGGAATCTTAGATGATCTTCAGCAGCTGGCAGCGCATACATTTACAAAGGGATTTATTAAAACAATATTACATAACCTTCAAAATGCTAATTTGTTATTTAATAAAGCCATAAAATCAAATAGTTTAGTGTTTTTAGTTGAAGGACAAAGTGAGGAAGCATTTATAAATAATTATTACAAAAATTTTGATGGTGATTCACGAGTATATTCCTACAAAGGTGAAGGAAATGCTAAAGGTGGAAATTTACATATTCTCATTGACTTTTTCTTAGAAAATAATCATGCTGTATTTGTACAAGTTGATTTAGATAATAACCAGAATAAACGGCGACAACTTGAAAAACATAAAGCAAAATATAAAGACAAAAATGTATATTTTTTTGCATTTGAGAATGACTTAGAAGAGTCTTACCAATATGAATTAGTAACAGAAGCGATGGGGCACATTTTTTCTAATTTTGACTCCAAAATGCTGGTAACTAAAAAAACAACTTATAGAGATCTATTAGCAACAATAGGCATTAATATTGATGATATTAAAATTGATCTAGCAATAATCATTGCACAGCTTGTTTATAGAAAGGGGCGAAGAGGAGTTCACTTTAATGCAGACGATGAAATTTTTGATTTTGCTGATTTTATAAATAATGCATATCCCACAAGCCAAGAAAAATCTAGGTATTATACCTATTGGAAAGATAATGGTTAGAGTAGATAAATTACACAAATTAAAACAAGGCCTAATGTCAAAATTACTCAATGGTGATGTATGAGTGAGCAAAAAATACAGGAACTTTTAAGAAGAAAAGAATTTATCGTCGGATATAAAGACTTTGACGAAAATGGTATAAATCAACTTGATGAGAAATCAGGATACTACCAAATTTTTTTGATTTACCAATTCATTAGGTTATTTCAAGATAAATCAGTTTATAAGTCTAAACCTTATTTAGATGGTGTATTATTGTCTAAACCTGATTTGTATGGCGTATTATTAAATATTTGCGGCAAGTTTTCTGAAATAGAACAACGTATAAATAATATTCAAAATAAGCTAGTGCTGGCAAAGATATACGACTTTAAATCCTCTTTTGTATTATGTGACAAAGAGAAAACAAGAGAATCAATTGAAGCATTTAAAATTTCAGCTAACTATTTTGTAGATTTTATTCTAGAACATGAAATTCATGAGTCTTCATGCTATGACTTAATTACTGGAGTAATAAATCTATTTAAGCATAAGTATTTTAACCAATTGGAAGAATCAATAATATCTAAATTAGATGATTGTATTTCAAAATTATATACAGCTAATAAAATTTGTTATTTACATTGTTGCGAAGCAGCCTCATTAACCGATAGGCAATATAAAGATAAAATTAATCAATTATTATACCCACTTATCAGTAATTTTGACAATGAGATATTAGCTCTAGATAAATTCTTTTTATCTATCTTAATTAAGACATACCCAAACTTGTTTAATATAACCCTTGACCATCTCAGATTAATAAAAACAGACTTAGTAAATAATAATCCTGATGCATACCAGATTATAAAAACCATAGCTAGTAAGCTACCAAATACAACAACAGGATTAATTGAGTTCAAAGCAGAAGTTGAAAACGATATTGCGGAGTGTCAAAAATATTTGTTCAAGCATGTTATTAACAATTCAATCACAATCGAATCACCTGAGATACAAGAATGCATAAATAATATAAGTAAATCTATTAATGAGTATCAATCAATGGTTAATTTAGATCTAAACAATAAAAATGCACCAGTCGAAAAAATTTGTTATTTACTAGAATAATTTAACAACAATTTAAACTCTAGTTTTCATTTTTATTTTGATTCGGCAGCACAAGATTTTAAATCAGAAATATTACCGAATATGGAAATTACGGATATATTAGGTTTCGGCAATACTTGGTTTAAGCTCAACGTTATCGATAAACAATTAACTGGAATAGAAGCTAAAAAGCAACAATTAATTTTTTGTTATTTTGAGAATTTATTGAATTTTTCTAATATTCTTTTTAATGCTCTTGAGAATGAAATTAAACAAAATGAACAAATCAAAAGTGTTATCCTTTCCTGTACAGCCCAAAATTCATTTTTTGAACATCGAAAAGAAGAAACATTAATAGCTACCAAAATGTTCATTTCCAATCAGCCAGATTTAATTTATGCTGCCATGTTTTTATTCGTTCCACACTTAGAGTTTTGCTTTCAACGAAATATTGATAACATTGGATTGGTTGCATCGACCACAAAACGAAATGGAGAATTCTCACGACACTCAAGGTATATGACTGATATAGTAAATAATTGGGATGAAATGAGTCAATTGGGATTTGAAAATTATGAAATATGTTTATTAAAAACGTTATTTAGTGAGCCTAGCGAAATAAAGGCAGGATTTAACTTAAGAAATGATTTAATGCACGGTGCAATACCATTAAACAATATTAACCTGTCATTCTCTAAATTGTTATTTTTTGTATCACTTCACATCTCTCGTAAATTTTTATTAGAAGCAAAATAAACCATGTATATAGAAAAATTAGTCATTCATAATTTTGGCGCTATTGATAAGTTTGAATTAGATAAAGCCGACTTAATAAATCTTGATGGAAACCCTAAACCAATTATTTTATTGGGGAAAAATGGTTCTGGGAAAACCACATTAATGTCAAGTATTGCAGATTCATTTTTTGAAATTGCTCAAGCGGCAGGATTCAATGATGTTTTACCCAAAAGTGGTAGTGGATATTCTTATTTTAAAGTGTCTGGTGGATTAAATCAAAAACTAGATAAAGATTATGGATTATGTTACTTTAAATATAACAATGATTTACAGTACGTCAATAAATCTGGTGAATTAACTATAGCGCAATATAAGGCGTATACAAATGAAGCGAATCCATTTGCTGAAGGGTTTACAGAAAATGAGAATATTAAACTAAACAACACTCGTCAACTAAATTCAGACAAAAAAATACAAAATGATTTTTTTAATAATACATATTTATATTTTCCTTCAGATCGATTTGAGTATCCACATTGGATGAATGAAAATTTTATTAATGAAACGTTCGAAGATAATACCATTTATAACGGTAAACTTGGGAAAAAAATTCTTATAAGAGACAATCTTAAATACATAAAACAGTGGATTATAGATGTTGTTTTAGACTCTAGAGCAGAGATAGGAATAAGAACACCGCAAATAATAACATCACCAATAATGCAACAACTTGAAAGTATCTTGTTCACGGATCCAAGATCCATTAATGATATTAGGTTACTTCAGAAAAGCAAATCCAATATAGAGCGTATTATTTCAGCCATTTTAGGGCAATTAATTAAAATAAATTTAGGTATTAGAAGTCAAGTGTCAAGCCCGAACTAAAAGTGCACCACTTTTAGTCAAATTAAAAACAAATTCCCCGACGTAAAAGTGCACCATTTAAATCCACATTTCTTACATTTTAGCAGGGATAATTCCTGCCTTCATTTTCTGCTTTAACCGATGACTCTCACCATTTATATTTATTATATGGCTATGATGAATCAAACGATCCATTATTGCTGCAGTTAATGCTTCATCATTGTTTAAAACCCCCTGCCATTGGCTAAAAGTTAAATTTGAGGTTATGATTATTGAACCTGTTTCATAACGCTTATTTACTAGTAAAAACATAAAGTTGGCTTGCTCTTCATTTAGCTTAACATAACCAAACTCATCCAATATTAAGACACTCGGATGCGCAACAGTTTTACTGATGAAAGTGTTCAGCCGATTTTGTGACTTGGCTACTTCCAGTTGTAACATTAGATCTGCAACGGTAATAAACCTAGCTTTTACTCGTTTCTGAGTTGCCAAATAGCCTAAGCTTATCGCTAAATGGGTTTTGCCAGTTCCAGGAGAACCAACAAAGATAACATTCTCCTTATTTGCAATAAATCCTAGCGATGCTAATTCTTGAACCTGCAGCTGGTTTATGTTTGAACTGCTAAAATCAAATCCCTCTAAGGTTTTAACTACAGGGAATCCTGCCATCTTTAAGACTGTTTCTCGGGCGCGTAATTCTCGTTGCTGCAACTCATATTTTAAGACTTGCTCGAGGTATTCACTATAACCCGCGTTAAGCTTACCACATTCATCGGCAATACTTTGGTAGCTACGTAACACCCCATAAAGCTTCAAATCCTCACAACTTTGCTGAATATCATTTATCATGCGCGGACTCCTTGAGCTAATAGCTGGTCATACTCCAACAAGTTTGTCTGTTGAACAGTAACTGTTGGAATGGCTTTATTATGTGCGACGTCTTCTTTCTTAACTAATCTTAAGTATGGTAGCAAGCATGTTTGTTCCTCAGTAAGTCGGTCTGTTGGTTTACATTTAGTTGTGGCGTGAATCCGATTGTTAGCTTTAATCAACCAGCGAGGAATGTACTGGTTTAAAGTTTGCGGAGTTACTTCCAGTCCAGCATCATGTAATTTGATGACCGTTGGACGATAGAAGTTACCTTTCAGGTAGCCATTGAATCTCTCAACTTTACCCTTAGTCTTTGCTCGATATGGGCGGCATAAACGAATTGCAAAGCCAAGACGCTTCATTAAATCATACATTGGTGCATTGAATTTATGCTTACCTGTACCATAAGCATCACGTTTATCGACTATCGTTTTCATATTGTCGTAGAGAATAGTTTTAGGAACACCACCAAAAAACATAAATGCCTGTTCATGACATTTAACTAAGGTTTTTGCTTCCATGTTATCCGTAAAGTAAACAAATGTATGCCGAGAATAACCCATGGTTGCGACAAAGCCATAAATTGGATTTCCTCCCCAGCGAATAGTTGTCCAATCAACTTGCATCTGTTCACCTGGTTTGGTCTCGAAACGAACCACTGGATCTTCATTCGCAGATAACAATTTTAGCTCTTGGTATTCAGCAGTTAAAAACTCTTGTAGAATGCTGCGTCCGCCTTGATAACCACGTTCTCTAATATCATCCAAGATTACTGAATATGGGATTCTATACTCGCTTTTAGCAATAAATTCACGAATGTATTGCTTATATGGCTCCAGTATGGATAATTTAGTTATGTTCCTTAACGCAGGAGGTTGGTATTCAGATTCCTTTAACTTCTTGCTTACTGTGCGGCGGTTAATCTTCATCAGCCGAGCAATCGCTCTTATTGAATGTCCCTTAGCCTGTAAATCTTGTATCACAATAAAATCACCTTTTGAAATCATGATTAGCTCCATTTATTTAGGTAACTAATCATATTATTACACTTCAAAGTGGTGCACTTTTATTTCGGGAGATTTATCAACAATTAGAATTAAGGTGGTGCATTTTAACATCGGGCGTAACAATTAGCAACAAGAATAAATCTAAAGCTATTGCCAACAGCTGCACTCCTACCAATAGAACAACCAGCATTAACTAATTACGATAGACTGGTGGCATAGAATGATGAATCAACCATTAGTCGATGATCTAGCTGAAGCTTGTTCTACGTCATAACGTCCCAGCAGAGCTGGGAGCTTGATGGATGTGAGCAGTCTCAAAGACTGCCAATTTATACTATCTTATGAATTGAAATGCCGCTTTTTTAGAAAGCTCCATTCTCATCATACCCTTTACTATCTAACTGCTCTTGTTGCTTTATGTACGATTTCACTGCAGACTCTTCAAACCCAACCGTAGACACAGCATAACCTCTTGCCCAAAGGCGCTCTCCACTATAGTTCTTTTGGCGAGACCCAAATTGCCTTGCAACCGCAATCGCACTTTTGCCTTTTATATAACCGATTACTTCTGATACAGAATATTTCGGCGGTATCCTGATTAACATATGTACATGATCTTGCACCATGTGACCCTCGATAATCACACTTCCTCGTTGTGATGCTAGCTCATGAAATACAGAACCTAAATAATTCCTTATCTTTCCGTACAAGTTTTTTCTCCTGCATTTTGGTATAAATACTACATGATATTTACAGTCCCATCTTGAATGAGATAAACTCTCGTATGATGTTGCCATTGTTGTTTCCTTTATAGAAGCCGCCAAGCTCTATAAATTTTACAACACGCAACATCATCCGAACAAACTAAATAATTGTAGGCCAAGCCTTATGGGGTCCACTAGTCAAACTAATGGCTTACCACTTGAGTTAAAGCTTGCTGGTGTATTACGCGGTTATCAAGCCATTGCCGATGAGTGTGCTAAAGATAACGTTAGCTATACTGATTACCTCAAGCGGCTATTGAATTATGAGTTAGAGTGCCGTGCACACAATGGACGACAAACCGTCTTGAAAATGGCAGGCTTTCCAACCTTAAAAACCCTAGAGATGTTTGACTTCAAAGAATCAGCTGTAAATAAAGCCCAGATTACAGAGTTAGCAACATTACGCTTTATTACGAATGCAGAAAATGTTATTCTGCTTGGTTCTAGTGGAACAGGTAAAACCCATTTAGCCATTAGTCTTAGGTACTTGGCTACTCAACAGCGCTATCGAGTAAGGTTCTTTACTGCTGCTGATTTATTGTTACAACTTGAAGTAGCTAGTAGCCAAAATCGGTTCGAACAATATTTAAGTAAAGTTATTGCTGGGTCTCGGCTATTAATTATTGATGAATTTGGTTATGTAAAACTCAATGAAACTCAAGCAAACTTACTCTTCCAGTTAGTTAATAAACGTTATGAAACTGGTGCAATAATTATAACATCCAACTTAATCTTTACCAAATGGCAGGAGGTATTAAATAATGATGAGGCATTAACTGCAGCAATACTAGATAGGCTTATTCACCATAGCCATATCATTAATGTTCAAGGTGAGAGTTATAGATTAAAACAAAAAAGGAAGGCTGGAATTATTCCAGTTTAGTTAAAATGTTACAGCAATATCTATATACCCAAAACAAAGCCCCGCTAGATTAGCGGGTCTTTGTGTTTAAATCATGGATTATAGACTCCAAATTGGTCATTGAGCAAAAGCTCTCTGACCTTTGGAGGGAGATATGATGGATT
>JAIETT010000056.1 GCA_019744945.1 Burkholderiales bacterium | reverse complement strand
CTTACTTAAAACCTCCCACGCATATTCGGCAATCAAAATATCACTTTCATAGCCATGAAATTCAACCGTGGTTTTAACTTGCGACTCACTAATTCGCTGCGCCCGAGTAACCGAGCGGGTTTGAAACACGAAATTAATCAAATTCAGTAACTTTGCCAAATATAATGGCAAATTTATCTGATAACCCGCAGGTAGCTGCCGCCCCGAGCTAATTTCACAGACTTCTTCAAGCCGATGTTCCAAATTATATTTTCTTGCCAAAGCATAGGCTTGTTTTAAAGCTACCGCGGCTTCATTTGCATTGGCTGATTTGGATAAAGCAAAACATTTTTTAATTTTGCTGAGAATTTTTTGAGTTTCAAGATTGTTCATCGGAGTGTTTATTTTACCTATCTAATTAGCTAAGCGCCAAAAGCTGATTTAATTTACTGGTTACATCTGCCGCAGACGTTACTACCTCAAATTCAACTTTAGCATCACAAACCGCAAAATATTTTTTCAATATCGCTAATTTACGGCGCTCTTGTCCACGTAAATCATTATCTAACGTTGACGGTTTAGCCTCCGCTACAAAATAAACATCATTTTTACCATGCCGTTTAACCACAAAAGCAAAATCAGGGTTAATTCCATTGGGTTCAATCGGGGATGGAATTTTAATTTTTTTAGGTAATTTAGCAAAAACAGTTATGGTTGAATCTTGCAAAAACTGTTCAGAAATATATCTCTCTGGATTAAGCGAATCATATGGTGAAATTTCTTCAAATAGGCAATTTCCCGCATATTCTGGTAAATTAATTAATTCAATAAAATGCTTAGCCTCAAAAGTTTGAGTAGAAATATCCACCCACGAAGCACGCTTTTTGCCTGACTCCACAACAGGTTGATACGTTACATTATCTAAAATATTTTGATAAATAACTTCATTAACGATCTGACTAATTCTTTCAATTGCTAAATCTGGGTTATTTTTTATACTGGTGAATTTATCAGGATTAATTTGCTGTAAAATTTGCAGAATAACCTTGCGACTTAATTTTACTTTAGCGCATAACTCATCAATAAAACTATTTAAAGGTTTATTGAATTTAACGCGCTCGACTTGTTGACTAGGTAATTGCTGACTTTTCACAATAAAATTAGTCTCATTTAATGCAATTTCAGACGCAATTTTATTAATAAACACGGGATTAATTTGTAAGTTATGATTAAGCTGAGTTACAATTTGCTGGATGTAATCCATAGAGTAATGCACTGAAAAATAAACATCCTGATGCAATATATCCCACAACTTTATAAAATGTTGGTAATTATCTAAATTAACTTTATATTTACGTGGCGCTCGCACTACAAAGCTAGCATCAGTTAAACGCTCAACTTGAATACTCACATCGTTAAATAATATCGGTAAAATCAGCTTAAAATCCAAATTACTTTGCACAAAAACCTGCTCGAGCTCTTCTAGAGCTAACAGATTTTCAGCATCATCAAAACATTGAGCAAATATTTTAGTGGCTTTAATTGGCGAAACACTAAAAATTGTCTGAATAACATCGCTACTAAAATGAGCTAAAGATTGTTTAAAACCAGAAATACGTCCACGTAACTCAGATTGTAAATTTTCAACAAATTTATTATCGCTAAACACAAATACCGAAAGATTATTAGTGTCAAATATTTCACTGCCTAATATTTCACTATCCATACGCTGTAAATTAGAATCTACGCACAAGCGTAACCCACGCCCAATTGATTGAATTTTACTCGTTTCATTTTTGATATTACGAAGTTGACAAATTTGAAATACATTGGGATTATCCCAACCTTCACGAATCGCGCTATGGGCAAAAATAAAGCGTAATGGATTATCCAGTTGCAGAACACGCGCTTTATCCCGCATAATTAAATTATAAATTTCTTCCTGTGCAAGCTTAGTTGTATCATTATTCGCGCTCAACGCATCATTAGCTTTTTTATCGGCGGCAAAATAGCCACCATGAACTAAACTTGCCCCAAATGAACGTAAGTAATTTTTATACTCATCGTCAACTTGCGGATTTTGTAAAATAACGCTCAATTCATCAACATAAATCTGCTCAAATTTAGTTTGCAAATAGCCACATTCATTTGGCAGCTCAAAATTACGATAATCACTCACATGATCAATAAAAAACAAGGATAAACATTTGATATTTTTGGCAAATAAAGTCGCTTCTTTTTTAAAATGCATCCGAATCGTATCACGAATCATGTTATCTTCAAAAATCTTGCCAATTGTAGAATTTTGTAAATAAATTTCAACGCCATTCTGAAACAGAACGACACCAAGAGTTAAATCAATCTTAGAAACAAAATAATTACGGTAAAATTCATTTTTAGTCTTAACAAAAATCACACTACCTTTTTTAGCCGTCGTATCTTCACACCGATCGAGCTTAACCTCTATCAACTCACCACTCTGATTGACTACCTCAACAACCGCAAAAACATCATTTTTCTTAGATAACCCGATAGATTTTAAATAAACTGCACCAGCTGCATAATGTGATAGCTGATACTCTCTCACTCCAATTTTTTTAACTAACTTTTGTTTAAACGCATCATAAGAATCCAAAACATAAACTAGGTTCTTAATTTGAGCGGCGGCAAAAGTAGCGGAGTAACGTAACATTAATGCGGGACGTAAGCGTTGATTGATCAAATTTAGCGCCACAGATCCATCGGTAACATTACCATGTGCTTCATCAATAATAAAGACTGGATTTTTACTCGCAATCGCATCAGCGGCAGTGCGATGTTTATCAAATAAACTACTTTCTAGCTTCTTATAGATTACATTGGTAACATTTTCGCCATCTTTATCTAAGGTTTGGGTCGTCGTAATTAAAACACTTAAATTTTCAGATTGAATAAAATTAAACAGCGCGGAATTAATACTACTTTTACCTTTATTTCGATCAGCCTTGTACTCCAATACATTAACTCGAGAACCATATTCATCAAAGAAATAATCTTGCGTACTCTTAAACGTGCCTTTAACACCTTCTTTAATCGCAATGCTTGGCACAACTATCACAAAATGAGTCAAACCATAGCGTTTATGCAATTCAAAAATAGTATTAATAAACACAAAGGTTTTACCAGTCCCAGTTTCCATTTGAACATCCAAAACTGGATAATCACCGTTCAAATTTTGCTGCGGCTTTAATTTATACTTATTTTGGATTGATTTCAGATTAGTGCTAATCTGCGCTCTGAACGCCGCAAAGTAATTGACCGTCTGTAAATTTACGCCAAGAAAAGAATCACAAACTGCAGCTACTGCATCTACTTGAAATTGTTGTTTTTTATATTGAAATTGCTTGATCATGACGCTAGATCTTTTAATTTAAAAATCTCACTATAGCTATCTTGAATCTCTAACCAGTTGTCATTATTAATATTTAACTGCTCATAACATTTCTTAGAATTATCACAAATAGCGTTAAATGATAATTTATTAGCCAATGTTTCAACTACTATTTGCTGTTTTTTATATTCAATATTATTTTCTTTACTAATCACAGCTTCAATTGCTTTTACACTTTGATAAATACTAGTAGTAAATTTATTTGCAAAACAAAATACCACCTCAAATGATAAATTAGAAAAAACTCGAATATGATTATTTTGCAGGATAATTTGATTGGCTGACTGTAATTGTTCTTTGGTATTTGAGCTAGCATCATGATCAAATACACAATACAGTGCTTTATAGCGTTCTGGTTTATTAAATTCTTTACAAGCAGCATTTATCATTTTTAATACGTTAGAATCAGAATTATTCGCGGGGATTAGTTTAACCTCACGCGAATTTAATACTTTATTCAAATACCAGTATTCAGTTTCACCCTCACAATAGACAAGGCACATTAAATTTTTTTGCTTCCGTGTTGGATTATTAAAACGTTTAGCCATTGTTAACACCATTGAAAGTAAATGCGTTTAAATATGGAATTGCTCCAAATCGACCAGCTAAATATTTAGCCATCAAATTGGAATTTGCGTCAAGATCATTGAAATCAGCTAATGAATATAATTCAGTTGCAAACTTATCATTTTTATCTGCAAAATAAATTTGATCGCGTTCAAAAATACTATCTGTCAAAAGCGTTGGATTATGAGTAGTAAAAATTAATTGCGCACGGCTATTGGAGTTATGCACAGCACGGATAATTTCCTCAACAAGTAGAGGATGAAAATGAGTTTCCAGTTCATCCACAATCAAGACTCCATTTACCTTGATAATGTAATCAATAAGATTTAAGTAACTATAAAATTTTTGCGTCCCATCTGATTCGTCAGAAAAAAAGCTTAATTGATGTGTATTGCCATCCAAATTATAATATGAGGTAATATTTCTCACTTGATTTAGTCTTTCACCGACAAGAGGATTGGTATCATTATACTCAATATCCAATTTATCAACTTTAACACCAATATTGTTTAATGCCATCAACGCTTTATTTGCATAATTAATGTCTCGTGCGTGGTTTGCAGCACTATTTAAATCAGATTCAGCAAATGATGCCTTCCCTAGAATTCCATAAGGGTTCGTTCTAATAACAATATTGCGCATAAAATAATCAGTGATTGCTTTTATTTTCTGACAATTCTCTCCAACCAATTTAGTCAAGAGCGTAAGATTGGCAGGTGTATTTACTTTAAGTTTACCAATAGTATCATTCGCATATGGCATTTGTTCATTGCTAAAAATATAGTCGTAGCTAGTTGATTCAAAATTATATTTATATGATAACAAGTCCTTATTGGTTAAGGATCTTTCAAAAATAACAACATCAGCGTCATCATTAGACGTGTCAGATAACGCTTCATAGTGGATTAGCTGAGAATCATAGCGCAAGCTATAATTATAGACAATATCACCCACGGAAAAATCAACGGAAATAAATGTTGGCTCAGGATTATCAAAAAAAGTTTTATATAGCTCTTGTGAGAATATTGATCGTGCAAAATATTGATCAGGTGTTGGAATACCACCAGCAACAATATCCACTAAACACAGTAAAGATTTAATAATATTTGATTTGCCGCTAGCATTAGCACCATAAAGAACCGCCGATTTACGAACTTCTAGGTCACCGATTTTTGCCGAATTAACTCCATTATTATCACTAGCAATTAGTGATAACGTTTGCGCTTCATTATAGGAACGAAAGTTTTCGATAGTAACATTTAACAACATGATTATAGTACCTCACAAGGAAGATTATGGCGTTTGGCAATACCATCTATTTCGGTATAGCTAGTAAAGACATCTAAGCTATTAACCGTATAATAAAGTTTGTCAATTTCTTGGCGATGCTGACTAACAATCTGCTCGGCAATGGCTTGGGTTAAGTTATTATCTAACAATAATAATTTGCGCTCAGTAATCGCATAATTGAAATTATCTCGTTGATAACTCGTAACCACTTTATCTAAGGTTACCCCAACTCGCAGGATATAATGATACAGAATATCATTAAAAGCATAATCCACATTCAGATTATCCAATTTATCTTGGGTAAAACTATCATCGTCAATATTGCCATTATCTTGATAAAGTGGTGAATCCACCAAGCTAAATACTTTAAAACCAACATCCGGCAAATTATCTTCGCTAGACTGAACCTCTGCAGTTAGCAAATCATCTGGTTCTAATGATTGTTTTGCTTTCCATTCAGTTAAAATCTTCGCACCAGCCCGACGGATGCGCTCTTTGCCAATTTCGCAGATATTTAAATAACCTGCTTTAGAGGCTTCACTCTCTGACTTAGTTATCTCGGGAATTTGAACACAGATATATTTACGCTTGCCACCATCTTCGGCATTTAACTTCATGACCGCATGGGCTGTGGTTGCTGAACCAGAGAAAAAGTCAAGAAAAATCCCATCACCAGAACTATCTTCGTTGATAAATATATTTATCATTTGCTTAATCAATGACACTGGTTTAGGAAATGGAAAAATATCTCTCTCACTAAATATACTTTCAAAATCCTTTGTCCCCTCTTGTGTATAAGGACCTATTGAAATAGATAACGGTTTACCATTTCTACTATTTCCATCTTCGTTTTTCAGATATCCTTTAAACCGAATAGCATATGAATTTGTGTTTTTATTATAATTAAAAACTAATTTATTTTCTAATTGAGCTTTTTCTACCTTATCTCTAGACCAAAGCCATTGTTTTTTTGGCCATATTTCTATTTCATTATATTTTATAGGAAATCTAAGATTAGGGCGCTCATCCATACTGGTTGTGTCAAGTGGCCAAGTGGCATAATATCCTAATTGATCAAAATGTTCATCTTTTTTATTATACATAGCTTTTGTTTTTTCGGAATATGGTATCTCAATATCAATATCTTGAGATACGCTTTTACTGTAGCATAAAACATACTCATGTAAATTAATAAATCCCTTTGTTTTTGCACCAGCACCAGTTTTTTTCTGCCACACGATCTGAGAGATATAACTATCAACACCGAAAATCTCATCACAGATAAGGCGCAGATTGTGTACCTCATTATCATCAATTGAGATAAAAATTACGCCATCATCACGCAGCAAATCACGGGCTAACTTCAGGCGAGGATACATAAAAGTTAGCCAACCAGAATGTTTATAACCTTTAAGGTTTTCGCTATTTTCTTTGACTAGCTTTGCGCCATCTTCGTTAATATAGCCTAATTTTTTCCAATATTCCAGTTGCGTTTCGCTAAAATCATCGTTATAAACAAAACCATCACTGCCCGTATTATAGGGTGGATCAATATAAATCATCTTGATTTGCTCTTGATATGCATTTTTAAGCACTTTCAAGACTTCAAAATTATCACCCTCAATATAAACATTTTGCGTCGTATCTTCATTAACTCCATCACCAGATTTTAATTTCAACGTTTTATAGCTTGGTTCGCTGGCTACCAGTTTTGCCAGTTTTTTACCTGGAAAATTCAAGCCATACGCCTGATTATCATTTGCCAGATTAAAATTATCTTTTAACGTATCAATAAACTCTTCTTTTAGCACATATTCAAAGCTAATTTTGCCAGTTTTATCGTCAATCACCTGCTTCTCAGTTATCGCGTCAGGAAACACCATTTTTAATTTCTGTAATATCTCATTGTTCATAAT
The DNA here is from genome assembly GCA_019744945.1 of Burkholderiales bacterium. Lineage (GTDB taxonomy): Bacteria > Pseudomonadota > Gammaproteobacteria > Burkholderiales > UBA11063 > Aquella. Next base: position 7,853 of record JAIETT010000056.1, on the reverse strand, counting down.
TTAACATTCATAATTCACGCCTAAAATAATACTTATTTATCCATCAACCTAGTATATTAGCCTAAAAATCTTCATTAACTTCATATTTTGCAAATAAAATGTATCAAACATTCCAGCAGATTTATTTTAAATCACAACTTCATCAAATTCAGCAAATCATCTTCGCTCAATTTACCACCAACGTCTTGACCAGATAATAAATCTCCAGCCAAATCACGTTTGTCCTTGTGCATATGAATAATTTTTTCCTCAATCGAGTTTTTCATAATCAAGCGATAGACTGTAACTGGACGTTGTTGTCCCATGCGATGTGCGCGATCGGCGGCTTGATCTTCAACCGCAGGGTTCCACCATGGATCCAGAATAATCACATAATCAGCCGCAGTTAAATTTAGCCCAGTGCCGCCAGCTTTAAGGCTAATCAGGAAAACATCGCCACCGTTGCCACTTTGGAATTCAGACACTGCTGTTTTACGCTGATTAATTGGCACAGCACCATCAATATACTGATAGCGAATATTATTCTCACGCAGCGTTTGTTGCACAATTTCCAAATAACGCACATATTGACTAAATACCAGTACTTTGTGTTTATTCTCAATTAATTCTTGGACTAGCTCCAAAAACGCCGCCAGTTTACTATTTTCCAGCTGAATATTTTCATCAACTAAACTCGAATGACAGCAGGCTTGGCGTAAACGGGTAATTTCTGCCAAAATGCTAAAGCGTTTATTTTCCGCGGTGTTTAATTTAGCCAAATTATCCATCGCGCGCTGACGAATCGCCTCATAAAAGGCTAACTCTTCGCTACTTGGTTCGATATAAATTGATTGTTCAATTTTTGCTGGCAACTCACTTAACACCTGAGTTTTAGTCCGGCGTAAAATATATGGGTAAACTAAACTCTTCAACGCCTGTTTGGCAATTTGATTTTTATTGATAATTGGCGTGATGAATTTTTTTTGAAATTTATCAATACTTCCTAGTAAACCAGGGTTTAAAAATCTAAATAAACTCCACAGTTCACCCAAATGATTTTCAATCGGCGTACCCGATAAAATTACGCGCCGCTCAGCATTAAGTTCACAAACCACCTTAAAGCGTTTGGTGGTATGATTTTTAATCGCTTGCGCTTCATCCAGAATGAGTAAATTCCACTCTTTAGTAGCGCAACCATTATCATCTTGTTGCAGTAAATTATAACTACAGATTAAAACATCCATTGCACCTAACTTTTCAATTAATTGGGCGCGCTCATTTTCATTGTGCATCAAGAAAACGTTCAGGCTCGGTGCAAATTTAGCTAATTCCTCGACCCAATTAAAACAGACTGAAGTTGGTGCAACTACTAAACTTGCCCCCTTAGGCGCCTGTTCCAATAATAAAGCGATGGCTTGAATAGTTTTACCCAGCCCCATATCATCCGCTAAACACGCCCCAATACCCCAATTAGTCAAGCGTGAAAGATAATTAAATCCTTCCACTTGATAATCACGTAATTCAGCTTGCAGCGTGCTTGGTAACTGGGGAATAAATTTCGTGCGTTGATGAATATTATCCAGATGTTCCTGCCATTTTTTATCAACTTTAGCTTCACTGGCTTCATCAACTAATTCTTCTAGTGCGCTACTACCTAAATTAAAAATTTTATCGCCATCGCTAAGTAATTTTAATTCATTGAGTTGACGTTTTAAATTTTCACTCAACGCAATAAATTTACCATCATCCATCTGCACAAAACGACTGCTACTATCACTTTCTAATAAGCCTAACAGCGCTTTTAGCGAGACAACTTCAGTTTCATTAATCGTTACTTCACCATCATATTCAAACCATTGCTGCTGGCTTTTAACTTTGATTTTGATGTTGCTGGCACTGACATTGGCGGCAAATTTTAAAGACTCACCTTTAGGCCATTCAATTACTAAACCAGCGGCTAATTTATAGGCATGTAATTCGGAAAGTAGTTGTAAACTCTCTTCAAGATCGCTGTATTGCCATTCAAACTCACTTTGTTTTGACAAATTTAAAATTGGACACGCTTCAATTAATTGGGAAACGGCCGCTTTTTCCTGTTTAAAATTACGCACTAATTTAACATGCTGACCTTGTGCATTTAAGCTCACCTGATTATTAATTCCTTGAGCTGGAAAATAATAACTGCCATTATTAAACGGCGTAACTAAGAGATTCAAGGTTAAACCATCGCTATTTGGCGTTAATTGCACCAAACATTCATGCTTAGCTGGCTGAGTGGCTAAATTATCATCAACAATATCGGCATTAATTTTAACACTTGGTGTGGTTTTACAGACTACATCCAACAAGCGCGCTTTAGCATTTTCAGGAACATTTAAACCATTTCCCCCAAGCAAAGCTGAGAGTTGGACTAATTCAGTACTAAATTCAATCAAATGATACTTACTCGCACTAATTTTCTGAATATAAACTAATTCTTTGTCGGCACGTGGTGAAAGTTTAACCACATAGCCATTTTTAGTTGATTTAACATCCAAAACTGGTGACTCCGCAATTAATTCAAGTAACACACTCGGATTATCATAATCATAAACCACCGGGTGTCCAATTAATCTGAGCAAAAGCTTGGTGAAATCCCAAACAAAATGACCTTTATGATATGGATCAGCCTGAATTGCAAAAGTTGCTTGATTATCATAAGCTTCCATGTACTCCAAATCAATTTTTTTATATAAGCGTGTTGGCGTAACTTCTTTACCTGCCGTCCATTGACCATTTTTACGCAAAGATTGTTCCAGTACTCTAATTTTTTGACTTAACGGCGCAACAAACCATGCAAGACGTTTATCTGGAGTAGGAGCAGCGCTGAGTGCTGTTTGATTGCTATTTAGCAACGTCGCCAATTTATCAATGCTATATTCCCACTCAGCTTTAACTTGAATTAGTTCCGCAATATTTAGCCCTGCATACGGCGATGAGCTAAGCAAATTTTGCGCTAAGGTAAAACCAGCATCATGTTGTAAAATTAACTCAGCAATTAAAGCTTCCGCTAAATAAGCCTTACTCTCATGACAACTGAATAAATTTTGAATAGCCTCGCCCCAGTTCACATCTTGTGGCGCAAGCATACTCCCAAGCCATAAATAAATTGCATAAGCGTTAAAATTACGTTCAATCAGATCTTGAACAACCACTTCAAGCCGAAGAAAATAGGTTTTAGCTAAAGTAAAATCATTATTTAAAATGCTATACAGACTAAACAAACCACAGGCTAATGCACTGTGATTGTTAAATTTATCCAATCGCTTGATAATCGTTGAGTTTAATTTATCATATTTTTGCTCACGAATTAAAGCAATCGCATACAAAATACTTGCCTCAGCCAGCGTCATCCAATAATCACGATTACTAATTAAACTAAATTCGCGAATCGACAGTTCATAATTTTTTATGGCGTCTTTATTATTTTGCAGCAAAAGACTATTGGTTGCAGAGACAAAAGATTTAGCCCAAAAATTCTTGGATTTTTGTTGGGTGATTGCCGGGTAATTTCGGGTAATTAAATAGAGTTGATTAATTTGTACACTTAATAAGGGTAGGTTTTTAATTTCATCAATAACAGGCAAAGAAGCAAGTAAGTTTAGCCAATATTCCCGCTCTGGATTTTTAGCCACTGCACAACCCAAATCATAGTTGAGCTGAATCACGCATAAAATTCGCTGAAAAATATCGCTGCGTGATTTAACCCATGCATCATCGGGTGGCAAATTATAGAATAAAAATCGATAGCCCGTTAAAATCTTATTTTGTTCAAGAGTATTCCACGATTTATTAAACAAAGCTTCATTATTACTGTGAATAGCAAAATTTAAACTTGCATAATCTTCTTTATCCAGAGAAGCAGAATGATATGGATCAAATTTAGAATAACTATCAAAATCAGGTAGTAATTTAAATCTATCTGACGAAATAATTAAGGCTAAATTAATACTCGTATTCATTGGATTACTCGCATCACAGGCAATTTTAGATAATGGAAAAAGCAATGCGCGTCGAATATGGTACTCATTATTAAAAAAGCCTAATTTAACTAAATTCTGCAAGATTAAAGTAAATTCTTTATCCTCAATCGGCTTACCATTATAAAGGCTAGCTCCATCGCTTTGTAATTGCTTCAACAAATTTTTACGCAAATTTGAATACTGATAATTTAAATTACTTCCATAGTAATAACTATGTGTCTCCACATAATATCCCAATGCAGAAATTTGCAAAATACGTTGCTGAACTGGATTTAATGTGGCATAGCGCTCCAACAGCACCCTCAAAGAATTTTCTTGTTTTGCCATAATTAACACGACCTCTTTTTAAAATTAATTTTCTATCTCAACACCGATTTATCCACGTAATTGAGACAAAATGTTGCCAAACTGCGCAATATCATTTACGCCATTATTCCGCGCAATTACCTCAAAATAATCAGCACCCAATGCCGCAAAAATTGGATCACTTTTAATGCGATCTAAATCATAATTTTGCCAATCGGCGCGATACACCGTTTCTGCTTTAGCCAAACATTGTTGCGGCGTATTTTTCAGCGCACCATTTTTCCAGCAATCCACACTTGCTTTGGCATATTCATTAATCGCCGCTTTATGCACTAACACAGGATTGGTTAAACTGCGCACATAATAACTTAACACTCGCCGCAATAAATTTGCAGGCTCATCCACCGCGATTATAAATTCACGCCGTTCGTTGGCTAAATTAATTTGCCGAATAACTACTTTTTCAAGCTCAGGCTTCACAGAATTTTTCTGACTCTCCACCAATAATAAATAAATTAGTAAGCCTCGAATCCGCAAGGCATAATTAACCTCACTTAATTTATCGGCTAATTTTGCATTACAGAGTCGGGCAAAATCGTCCATAACAATGACTTGATTACCTTCACGCCAAACTTTATCGGCAAACTCAAGCGCTAATTCTGAACCATCACCGCGTTGCAAAATATAATTAAATTTTAACTCAAGCTCTTCAGCTCCACGCGCTTGTAAATACACTTGATAAAATTGCCAATAATGCTCAAATTGCCACTGCCCGATCTGTTGATAGGCTAAAACCCCTTTTAACTGCAGAAACTCACATAATGCGGCTGAATTTGGTTGGTTGGTTTCATTCTGTGCTGGGTTAAGCAGAGATAGATTTAGCGCTGGTGAATATTTTTCAAAACAAATCCCTAACTGTTTGGCTAGAGCTCCATCGGTTAAAACCAGACTTTCAACATCTGCCAGTTCAACTTCATTCTCAAAATTACTAATTCCTAGCGTTTTATATAAATTAGCATTCGTATATAAAAACAGCGCACTTAAACTTTTTAAATTCAAGTTAAAATATTTTTGTTCCTGTTCAGGAGTTAATTTTATCGTGGAGAGCTGAGCAAAATTCCAGCGCTGATCATTAAACCCATCGCTACTTGATTTTAGTGCTATTTGCTGCCAAATTTGTGAATAACTCGGCTGGTGGTTATTATAAAAAGGATGTAATGAATGAGAATTGACTAAATTCTTGAAATCAAATTTTTGTTGAATTAAATCATCACCTTGCCAAAAATTACTAAAACTTTGCCCCAACGTATTAATTAGCAAATTTAACACTGGTGAGGGTTTAATTGCGCTATTGTCAGTTTCTTTACGCCCAATATAGCTCAGAATTAGTTGCTGGCGTGCGGCTAAAATCGTGTCCAAAAAGGCTTGCTTATCTTCACTATTATAATTACGATCGGCTAAATACCATTCATTAGCTAATAAACTCAGTTGATTCGGGCGATAACTACTCGGAAATTCACCAAAATTTAATCCCAACACATAAATATGCTTAAACGGTAAATTGCGCATATATTGCATCGAAGCACAACAAATCCGTCCATTTAAATTTAACTTACTGTTTAAATTCGCCATATATTCAGTTAACAACAAATTCAACATCGGCAAATTAAGAACTAATTCATGATCTTGCTGTAATAAGGTTGCGCTAAATTTATTACTGGTTAATAACGCTTCATCATCATTAATTAAACGCTCCTGAATGGAGCTAAAGAGCGCATACACCTCGGCTAATTCCAATTCGCGATAATTATCCGCATCTAGGTAAAATTTAGTCCGTAACTCTTCCAAAAGTTCAATTAAATCAATTAATTTATTGGCTAAACCAATTTGCGCATTATCCAAATTATCATAGGGTACATAATCTGCGCAAAATCCATGATAGAGCGGTAAACCCGATTCTGCACTCAATATCTGCGTATTTAGGCAGGCACCAAGTACCAAATTGGTTAGCAATTGCTTAAAGCTGTGTACACTATAATTCTGATAACCATAGCGCGCATAATCCGCTGCCGAATAACCAAAATGCGTATGATTATCCGCTAACCAGCGTTTAATAAGCAAAATGTCGTCATTTGACAAATCTAAATTAGTTTGCAATTCCGCCTGCATCAAGATTTCTAATAAATAACTCACATTCAATTGATACGGTGCATTCAAAATTAGCTGCAACGTTTCAAGAATTTTATAACTTTTGTGCCGACGATTACCAGTTAAATTATAGAGTAATTTATAGGTCGTGCCATCGGCTTTAGTCAGCGATTCATTATCGAGTACCGCACTTAAATACGCCGCATAGTCATCAATATCTGGCGCGGTTATCAAAATATCGCTCAATTTGGTCGTCGGATTTTTATCTAAAATCGCCACCACTTCATTAAACATGACCTGCACTTCCCGCATGCGATTGTGCGCCACGTTAATTTTAAGACTTAGCTGTTGCGCGGGTAAATCATAAATTACCTCTGGTGTACTTTGGGCTAAATTTAATGGATCGGCATAATAATCACTCGCGGCGTGCACCCGATACTCTGGGCGAATCCGATATTTAATTTGTCGAATATCATCTTGAATAATTTCAAGAATAGTCTGCGCTACACCGACTTGACTGGGATTAAATTCTGCAGGATTGAAATCATAAACTTGGACATCATTGGCACGCAATAATTCAATTAATTCACGCGATTGTTGTCCCAAATTGGCTAAGAGTGGATTGCCATCATTTAAATACAGATCATCCAAGCTCAAATCGGGCTTACGTAATAAGCGTTGCTCAATTCTGGCACGCGCTTTATCACTCAGTAAATCACCATAATATTGGTGAGAACAAGGCTGATAATACCAATAAACATTAATTTTACTTGATAACTTGAGGATAATTTCTAATTGTGACGGATAGAGCGAGGTTAAACCAAAAATAAATAGCTGCCGCGGTAATTTTAAATCAACACGTTCCAAATCGATCTCAGCAAAATAACGATAAATATCCAGAAACGTTTTTTTCTCATTTAACGCAACCAACAACTTGCGCCACAGAATTTTTTGCCAGGTTTTAAAATTTGCACGCTCAAGGTTAATTAATTCAACCGTGCGTAAATATAAATATTCATGAAAAATACTCTGTAACTGGCTGGCTAATTGAAACGCTTTTAACCGATCGAGGCTGCCATCGGCGGCATAAATATAATTATTCAACTCATCGGCATCAGCACAATTAATTCGTTCTGCACATAACAAGCTATAAATCAAAAACTTAGCTTGATTAAAATCGTAAAACTCAACATCAGGATTATTGGCTTGATAAATATTTTGTAAAACTGCTCCCAGCAACACCACAAAATCTAAATTGGCACAAATCCCCTGACGCAAGGTTAATTGATCCTTAAGCCAAATTGCCTGCGCTTGATTCGGCACAACCACCTGTAACTGTTCAAATAAATCCAAATCTGGCACGCTAGTTACATGAGTTATCAACAGGTCGAGTAAACC
>JAIETT010000288.1 GCA_019744945.1 Burkholderiales bacterium | reverse complement strand
TTATCAATCTCTTGCTGCAATCGTACTTTCACTTCAACCTGACTAAATTTACCGCTCGCCGTAATATAACGGCTAACCTCAGGATTAAGCCATAACCGCTCTGCCAATTCAAGCATATCGCAACTCCAGAGCCCAAACCTTAAGCGCTGACTACGCAGATGAAAATCATTATTCGGCATAATTAGCTATATTTCCCATCTAATTCAAAATTTTATATCCATCTGCTCATTTCACCATCCTTAGTAATTACAAAGTACATAAGTTTAATATAACACCGTGAATAACAACTAAATTTTTAAGTATTCCAGTTTAAATTATTCATAAAAAAATAACTGCGAATTAAGAACTCAGAATTAAGCCACAAGCCGATAGTCTAACTCAGGTATAATAGCGCCTAAATATGCATATTTCATGAGGATTAATTATGTCAGCGATACTAAACATTGCCGTGCAAGCCGCTTATAACGCCGGAAGCATTATTCAACAAGACAGCCGCAATCTTGAGCGCATTAAAGTCGACCGCAAAGGTCATAATGACTTTGTTACTGAAGTTGATAAAAAAGCTGAACAAATAATTATCCAAACTATCCTTAAAGCCTTTCCTAACCATAATATTATGAGTGAAGAAGACGGTAGTATTGATAATAATTCCGACACCACTTGGATTATTGATCCAATTGATGGAACCACCAATTACATTCACGGTCATCCGCAATACTGTATTTCAATTGCAGTTAAACAAGAAGATAAAATTACTCACGGCGCAATTTATGATCCCAACCGTAACGATATTTTCACGGCCGAAACAGGCAAAGGTGCTCAATTAAATGGCGCGCGGATTCGCGTATCACGGATGGCAAATTTAGCCGATAGCTTACTGGCAACAGGTTTTCCAACTTATGACATGAGTTTACTTGATCGTTATATGAAAATTTTCCGTGAAATGTTAGAGTCAACTGCAGGTCAACGCCGTGCTGGTTCTGCTGCATTGGATTTGGCTTATGTCGCAGCTGGTATGGTCGATGGTTTTTGGGAGTTTAACCTAAAACCTTGGGACATCGCCGCTGGATATTTAATGGTAAAAGAAGCTGGTGGACTAATTTGTGATTTTGAGGGTGGGCAAAATATGTTGGACAGCGGCAACATTATTGCGGCAAATCCTAAATTAATTAGCCCGATCTTGAAAATCATTCAAAGCCACTAAGCTAGTCTTAGTTTATTTACTGGATGAATTCTTGAGGTGTAGTACTTTATTGGCTACACCTCTTAAAATTTATAAGCTCAATAATTCCCACATTTAATTTAAACCTATCTCGGAGAAGCATACAATGCCTAGCTCAATTGCGAATAAAACTAGTCAAGATTTAAATGCGCATACCCCAATGATGCAACAATATTTACGCATCAAAGCAGAACATCCTGACATGTTGCTATTTTATCGCATGGGTGATTTTTATGAGATGTTCTTTGAAGATGCTGAATTAGGCGCACGCTTACTCGGGATCACGCTCACCCAACGTGGTAGTTCGGCTGGTAGCCCAATTAAAATGGCGGGTGTTCCCTATCATGCTGCCGAACAATATTTAACTAAACTCGTCAAACAAGGACGCTCGGTCGCAATTGTCGAACAAGTTGGCGAAGTAACAGGTAAAGGACCCGTTGAACGTAAAATTAGCCGCATTATTACGCCAGGTACACTAACCGATGATAGTTTACTCGATGAAAAACAAAATAATTTAATTATGGCGCTGTGGCAATTTAAACACCGCGTGGGTATAGCATGGATTTCACTCAGTGCGGGCATTTTTCGCGCAACTGAAGTTGCCAATGATGATGTTATCAACCAAATTGAACGCCTGCGCCCTGCTGAGATTATTGCACCAGCCAACTTAATTGATAAGCTCAAGCTTGAGCGACCAAATTTGGCCTATAAAATAATTCCTGATTGGCATTTCGAATATGAGTTAAGTAAGCGTAAACTCTGTGAGCACTTTGCAGTGCAAGACCTTGAGGGATTTGGCATTAATGAGCATAAATTAGCCATCTCAAGCGCGGGAGTTTTACTCGATTATACCAAACAAACTCAGAATAACCAACTGCCTCATATCAATAATTTAATTTTAGATAGCCAAGCTGATAATTTAATTTTGGATGCCATTTCTCGGCGCAATTTAGAAATTAGCTTAACTATGCGTGGTGAAAGCTCACCAACCTTATTTTCCGTGTTTGATCACTGTGCTAACCCAATGGGAAGTCGTTTACTTGATCAATGGCTAAATAACCCCTTGCGTCAGCATCACGCAATCGAACAACGCTATGCCGCAGTTGAATCTTTGCAGCCAATTCATGGACAAATTGCCAACATTTTACGCCAAATTGGCGATATCGAACGCATTAGCTCGCGAATTGCACTCCGTTCGGCTCGTCCGCGCGATTTGGCTGGTTTAAGAAATAGTCTGTTAATTTTACCCGAACTAAATTTCTTAGAAAACTATGTCGAGAGCCATTTAATTGCAACAATTAATCAAAATTTAAGCACCATTGGCAGTGAAATAGCGAGTAAACTCCAATTAGCAATTCAAGCCGAACCCAGTTTACTTTTACGCGAAGGCGGTGTAATCAATCTTGGGTACAATCAAGAGTTAGATTATTTACGGAATATTCAAACCAATGGTAGTCAATTTATCTTAGAATTGGAAGCGAAAGAACGTGAACGTAGTGGAATTTCCAGCTTAAAAATTGAATATAATCGGGTGCATGGTTATTTCATCGAAATTTCACGACTTAATTTAGATAAAACCCCACTGGGATATCGCCGCACGCAAACCTTAAAAAATGCCGAACGTTTTACCACGCCCGAACTAAAGAGCTTTGAAAATGAGGTTTTATCTGCTCAAGATAAAGCGCTTGCACTTGAAAAGAAACTTTATGAAGAATTGCTCGATTATTTAGCTGAATTTCTGCCTCAATTACAAAATGTTGCCAGCTCAATTGCGGAACTCGATGTTCTAAATGCCTTTGCCAAAATCGCTCTTGAGAAAAATTACTGTCGCCCACAGTTAAGCATGGAACGGCAAATTACAATTGAGCATGGGCGCCACCCAGTTGTTGAACAGCAAATTGACCAATTCATTGCCAACGACTTAAAGCTAAATTTAGAACATGATTTTTCATTAATCACGGGACCAAATATGGGCGGTAAATCAACCTATATGCGCCAGAATGCAATTATCGTTCTGTTAGCTTACTGTGGTTCTTTTGTACCAGCCAAAAGCGCAGCCATCGGCGATATTGACCGCATCTTTACCCGAATTGGTGCGTCCGATGATTTAGCCGCGGGTAAATCTACTTTCATGATTGAAATGTCTGAAACTGCCAATATACTAAATAACGCGACGGCAAACTCATTAATTATTATTGACGAAGTCGGGCGTGGTACTTCAACTTTTGATGGATTGGCGCTAGCTTATGCCATCGCGCGCTATTTAATTGAAAAAAGCGGCTCATATACCCTATTTGCCACACACTACTTTGAATTAACCACTTTAGCCGACACTTACCAGCAAGTCAATAATGTCCATTTGAGTGCAGTTGAACACAAAGATCAAATTATCTTTATGCATCATGTTGAAGCTGGTGCGGCCGCTAAAAGTTATGGAATTCAAGTTGCCGCGTTAGCTGGCGTTCCTAAATCGGTATTGAATATAGCAAAAAAATATTTAGCTCACCTTGAAGAAAATAGCCACAAACAGCCTCAACCAGATTTATTTAGCCTAGTTGCAAACGAACAACCAGAAGAGACGACATACCTCGATCCAACTGAAGAAATGGTACTCACTCAAATTAAAGACCTGGATCCTAATCAATTAACGGCTAAACAAGCTTTAGATCTACTCTATGAACTTCAGCAGCGTTTAACGGATAAGTAAAATGTCACGCAATCAATACTGGATAATCTTGCTTAGTTTACTGTTAATTGGTTCAAGTTATGCCCTCACCAACAATGAAATGCATGATTTTACACCAGCGATTTATCTGTGGTTAGCGCTGTCAATTTTCATGTCACGTAGTTTGGCGATTGTCAAAAAAATTGGTTTACCCTTGGTAACCTCAGAAATTTTGGCAGGTGTGATTTTAGGCAATCTACATTATTTTGGCATTAGCACCTTTGTTGGCATGGAAGACAATGAAATTATTCAATTTTTGACTCAAATTGGCGCAATGATTTTAATGTTTGAAATTGGTTTAGAAACTCAACTCGAAGACATTGCAACCAAATTAGGTTCAGGAATAAAAATTGCACTCTATGGCACGATTTTAACTTTTGCAGGTGGATATTTAATTAGTCAATATAGTTACCCAACTGCCAATAATGGTACTTGGATTTTAATTGGACTAATTTGTGCAGCAACCGCAACAGGTATTTCTGGCAAAGTCTTTAAAGATCTAAAAATTCTCAATAGCGCAGAAGTTCAAACCGTGCTGGGTGCATCTTTAATTGATGAAGTAATTAGTATTTTATGTTTTGCCGTGCTCTCTGGATTAATGATTACGGGCATTTTTAGTGTTAACGAGCTAGTTTTGGCCAGTATTAAAACTGCACTTTTTTTCCTAATTTCGGTTGGAATAGGCTCACGCTTAACCCCACAGCTCACCAAATTATCGATTAAAATCCATGCTGGAATTAGCATGAAAATTGGTATCTTATTTATGCTGTGTACTTTTTACACTTGGTTAGCCAGTCAACTTGGCTTAGCCCCCGTAATTGGCGCATTTATTGCGGGAATTATCATCAAACCCAAAGACTTCCAAAATTTTTCGCAAGCTAAATTTTTACGTGATTTTAAACAAATTGCACAAAAAACTAATGATGAAGCCGCACGATTACAAATTATTAAAACCGTAAATACCTATCAACTTAAATCTTTAGATGAGCTGATTAAACCACTTTCCAATATTTTTGTTCCAATATTTTTCACTTACATCGGTTTAATTTTTAAAATTCAAGATCTGTTCAATTTACGCATCTTAAGTTTTGCACTGCTAATCATTGCGGTAAGTTTATGCGGCAGAATTATTAGTGGCTTTGCCGATTCTAAACGCCTAAATATGTTGGTAATTGGCTTGGGAATGACCCCAATTGGTGAAGCAGGGCTAATTTTTGCCATTACAGGACAACAACTCGGACTACTGTCCAATGACATGCTCTCGGCAATAATTATGGCACTGGTCATGATAACGATTTTGACTCCAGTTTTACTTAAGTTTGCCATTAAGGGCAAAAAGCTTACTCACTTACATAATTGATGATGAGCAACCCTAAAAATTATTGCACAAGAAAAGGAACTGTGGGCTCTAAAATCAATAAATTCATAAATTTTGACTAAATTTTGCTCGTTTTATGGCTAACTAGCCAAATAAAAGCTAACACTTTATGATAAAATCAGATACTTTATAAATTTTATAATAATTTAAACTAAGCCTGAGATAACTAACTCAATGCTTTAATTACAAATTTTTAATACTCATAAATTCATTTTATTTCTTTGGAGTTATATATGAAAAATGTCATCTGGTTTGAGCACTTACGTATGACGGATGTTGGTGATGTTGGCGGTAAAAACGCGTCATTAGGTGAAATGATTTCACAACTAGACCAAAAAGGCATTCGCGTTCCTGGTGGCTTTGCGACCACGGCACCAGCTTATAAGCACTTTCTAGAAGTAAATAATCTTAAGCAAAAAATTGACGCTTTATTAGATAATTTAGATGTTGATAATGTAATTGAACTAGCCAAGGCAGGCAAACAAATTCAAGCCTGGATTATGGAAGCTCCATTCCCAGAAGATTTTGAACGAGATCTTGAACAAGCCTACGATGAAATGATCCAACGTTATGGTGAAGAAATTTCAGTTGCCGTACGCTCATCGGCAACCGCCGAAGATTTGCCAGATGCTTCTTTTGCTGGGCAACAAGATAGTTACTTAAATATACGTGGAATTGAGAATGTTAAATCTGCGGTTAAACAAGTTTTTGCGTCATTGTATAACGATCGCGCGATTGCATATCGGGTACACAAAGGTTTTGATCACTCTTTAATTTACCTATCTGCTGGTATTCAAAAAATGGTGCGTTCAGATACAGCCAGCTCAGGCGTGATGTTTACCGTTGATACCGAATCTGGTTTTGATAAAGTTGTCTTTATCACCTCCAGCTATGGTTTGGGCGAATGTGTTGTACAAGGCATGGTTAACCCAGATGAATTTTATGTTTATAAGCCTAATTTGGCTAAAAACAAATATGCGATCATTCGTAAAAACATTGGTAGTAAAGCCATGAAAATGGAATTTACCAATGCAAACGTACCTGGTAAATCGGTCCATACGATTGGCGTTCCAACTCACGAACGCAATGTTTTCTCAATTAGCGATGCGGATGCGCTAGAATTAGGTAAATTTGCGGTAATTATTGAAGAACATTATCAACGCCCAATGGATATTGAATGGGGTAAAGATGGTTTAGATGGCAAAATTTATATTTTACAAGCACGTCCAGAAACCGTAAAATCACAAGAACATCAACATGGACGCCAAACGCGCTATCATTTACGTGAGCGCGGCAGTGTATTGGTCGATGGCCGTGCCGTTGGTCAAAAAGCCGCCAAAGGTTTTGTTAGATTAGTTAAAGACCATAGCGAAATGCACTCAGTTAAGGCTGGTGATATTCTGGTTACCGATATGACCGATCCAGATTGGGAACCGGTTATGAAACGTGCCGCAGCAATTGTAACCAATCGTGGCGGAAGAACCTGTCACGCAGCAATTATTGCCCGCGAATTAGGTATTCCTGCCATTGTTGGTTGTGAAGATGCAACTGAAGTTCTTAAAGAAGGTCAAGCGGTCACCGTTTCTTGCTGCGAAGGTGATACAGGTCATGTTTATAACGGTCATCTGGAAATTGAAGTTTTGGAATTAGACGTGGTTAATATGCCTGAACTGCCTGTTGAAATTATGATGAATGTTGGGAATCCAGAATTAGCCTTCACCTTCTCAAGCATACCGAATTTTGGGGTTGGTTTAGCTCGTTTAGAATTCATTATTAATCGCCAAATCGGCATTCACCCTAAGGCGTTGTTAGACTTCGATAATTTACCTGAACCACTAAAAGGTACTATTGCCGATAAAATTGCTTGTTACCCAAGTCCAGTTGAATATTATGTCGATAAGCTCGCCGAAGGAATTGCAACTATTGCCGCGGCATTCTACCCTAAAAAAGTAATTGTGCGTCTATCGGATTTCAAATCAAATGAATATTCAAATTTAATTGGTGGCAAACTATATGAACCAGTTGAAGAAAATCCAATGATGGGTTTTAGAGGAGCCGCACGCTATATTGCGCCAAGTTTCCGTGACTGCTTTGATTTAGAGTGTATGGCAATTAACAAAGTTCGCAAATCAATGGACTTAGATAATGTAACTATTATGATTCCATTTGTGCGTACTACCACTGAAGCTAAAGAAGTAATTAAACTATTAGCTGATAATGGACTCGTGCGCGGCGTAGATGGTCTGAATATTTACATGATGTGTGAAATTCCATCCAATGCAATTTTAGCCGATAAATTTTTAGAGTATTTTGATGGATTCTCAATTGGATCTAACGATATGACCCAACTAACCCTAGGCATTGATCGCGATTCGAATGGTGCCATCGCAGCCTCTTTCGATGAACGCAATGAAGCGGTTAAAGCCATGTTACATTTAGCGATCAGCGCATGCCGCAAACAAGGAAAATATATCGGCATTTGTGGACAAGGTCCATCCGATCATCCTGATTTTGCTAAATGGCTAATTGACGAGGGCATTGAAACAATTTCTCTTAATCCAGATACCGTGATTGATACATGGTTATATTTATATGAACACTTAAACACCAATATTTAATAGATAGGAGTTTTTAGATGACTAAACGTAGAGTTGTAGTAACAGGACTAGGGATTGTTTCTCCAGTTGGAAATGATTTAACTAGCTCATGGAATAACATTGTCAATGGGGTTAGCGGAATTGATTTAATTACGCATTTTGACACCACTAATTTTGCAACTAAATTCGCGGGTGAAGTTAAGAATTTTAGTACTGATGGTTTTTTTGATGCCAAAGAAGCACGCCGTACCGACCGTTTCATCCAAATGGGCGTGGTTGCTGGTGTACAAGCCGTGCGTGATGCAGGACTTGAGGATTTGGCTAATTTAGATAAAGAGCGCGTTGGGCTAATTATTGGTTCAGGCATCGGTGGACTACCAACGATTGAAAACCACACCTTAATCCTTAAAGACAAAGGTCCACGTAAAATTGGTCCATTCTTTATCCCAGGTGCTCTTGGCAATATGATTGCTGGACAATTATCTATCTTGTATGGTTATAAAGGTGTCAGCTATGGTATCGTTAGTGCCTGTGCAACCAGTAATCACTGCATCGGTGACGCTGCACGTTATATCGAATACGGCGATTGTGACGTAATGCTTGCTGGTGGTGCTGAAAGCAGTATTTGTGGTACTGGCGTTGCTGGATTTAACTCACTTAAAGCCTTATCAACCCGCAACGATGATCCTAAAGCAGCTTCACGTCCATGGGATAAAGGGCGCGATGGGTTTGTGATGGGCGAAGGTTCAGCGGTATTAGTTTTAGAAGAATACGAACATGCAGTAAAACGCGGTGCAAAAATTTATGCCGAAGTAGTTGGTTTTGGCGCAACTTCTGATGCCTATCATATTACTTCACCAACTGTCGATGGTCCAGCACGCAGCATGAAAATGGCCTTAAAAAATGCGGCAATTAATCCTGACCAAGTTGGTTATATTAATGCACATGGAACCTCGACACCAATGGGTGATATTAATGAAACCAATGCGGTTAAACAAGTGTTTGGTGATCATGCATACAACTTATCGGTTAGTTCAACCAAATCAATGACAGGACATTTACTTGGTGCAGCTAGCGCTATTGAAGCCGTATTCAGCATTATGGCAATTAAAGATAGTATTATTCCGCCAACCATCAACCTAGTGGATCAAGACCCTGAGTGTGATTTGGATTATACTGCCAATGTAGCTAAACCAAAAGCTTTAGATTTTGCCATGTCAAATTCATTTGGTTTTGGTGGAACTAATTCAACAATTATCTTTAAAAAAGTTTAGGAGCACACAGCAATGACTAAAATGGTTAATTGTATTAAACTAGGAATTGAAGCCGAAGCCTTAGGCTTTGCGCCATTGCCTGGTGAATTAGGTCAAAAAATTCTTGAAAATGTTTCTAAAGAAGCTTGGCAAGGTTGGATAAAACAACAAACGATGATCATTAATGAAAATCGCTTAAATTTATCTGAAGATTCAGCACGTAAATACTTACGCCAGCAACTGGAGTATTATTTCTTTGCAGGTAAATAATATGTCCGCTAAAATAACTAAGGCAGTGTTCCCCGTCGCAGGAATGGGGACACGGTTTTTACCAGCTACCAAAGCGTCTCCCAAAGAAATGCTGCCAATCGTGGATAAGCCGTTAATTCAATATGCCGTCGAAGAAGCCATCGATGCGGGTATTACCGAATTAATCTTTATAACTGGACGGAATAAGCGTTCGATTGAAGATCACTTTGATAAAGCCTACGAATTAGAAACCGAGCTGGAATTAAAACACAAAACTAAATTACTTGAAATAGTTCAAAATATTTTACCGAGTAATGTAAATTGTATTTATATCCGCCAAGCTGAAGCATTAGGGCTCGGACATGCGGTACTTACGGCCAGCTCGGTAGTTGGTAATGAAGCTTTTGCGGTTATTTTAGCGGATGAATTGATTGATGCTAAACCAGGTGCACTGGCACAAATGGTTGAAGTTTATAATCAAACTGGATCATCGGTTTTAGGTGTGAACGAGGTTAATCCTGAAGATGTTTCATCTTATGGTATCGTCAAACTTGCGGATAAATCACTTAAATTTAAAAAAATTGAAGCAATTGTTGAAAAGCCAACTCAAGAAAATGCTCCGTCAAATTTAGCTGCCGTTGGTCGTTATATCTTAACCCCACGCATTTTTAATGAATTGCGGAATACACCACGTGGTGTTGGCGGTGAAATTCAATTGACTGATGCGATTTCAGAAGTGCTCCACTATGAAGCTATTTTTGCGCATATTATTGATGGCAAGCGCTATGATTGTGGTTCTAAATTAGGCTATTTAGAAGCAACCATCGGCTATGGGCTAAAACACCCAGAAATCGGCGAGCAACTCCGTAATTATCTAAAACAATTACAATTGGAGCTATAGTAATTTATTGCTCAACCTCAAAATTAATTAAATAAACCGCCAAAATATCTCTTGGCAGTTTATTTTTAACTCATACAAAACAACTCAAACTACTCAATTGTCACAACTTTTCTACGCAATTGCAAACTCAGCATCGAACTAACCCCATTAGTCAATAATACCAACCACAGCAGTGGGTCATAGAGGTAGTCCCATAGATTATTCGAAGATTGTAATTTAAAATAAAATCCAATTAGCGCAAACAGCCAAACATAACCTAAAATTCGATTAAATAAAATCAAGAATAAAATCACAGCAGAGAAAAATAACAACATTAGCGGTGATAAATAACCTAAGTGATATAAATCAAAATTAATGAAACCAAAAGTTGACAGATATAATAACGTGCCTAACAAACCAAGCCCAATCTTCTCCCATGAATTTAACACGGTGAACTTAACCTCAGTAAAATTAAATTGATTCAGGATAATAAAGAGCATTAGCACCCCGCTTGCCGTGCTTACATCGCCAATGGCACCGCGTAATAATTCAACTAATGAACTTCCGTGATAGAGCGGAATTAAATTACTCCCAACTAACAGTAACACAAAAAATAAACTACTAAAAAATAAGGAACGTTTTGGCAAACTACTAATATAAACAATCAGCAATGAAATTGCTAAGGAGTAAATACTTTGTTGAATTATTTCAATATACGGTAGCATGTTTAATTACCTCACTTAACCATTCTCGATTAAAACGGACATGCTTGATTGTTTTACGATTATTCGTATATAAAATATCAATATAACCATTATTTACATGCACCGATGGATAAGAAAATTCATCACCAGACGTATTTTCCAGCTCATAAATTTTACGCCAGTATAATCCATTGACCGAAATGGCTAAATTCAGATGGCTGCGATTATCTTGATTATAAACCATTAAATAACGCCCATCCGCCAAATTAACTACTTCTAAAGAAGAATCAGGATTAGTTAAATTAGTCATTTCTGGTTTCGACCACGATTTACCACCATCTAGAGTTTTAGCGGCAAATAATTCACGAGCGTCCAAATTTGTTGAGCTATTCCGAAAGTATGCCCATGCAGAATCGCTACTAATTGGCATAATACTTGGCTGTATCATTCTATTTTTGGCGGTTATACGAATTTGCTCAATAAAATCACCATTCGCACTAAATCTTAATAATTCTGGATATTTACGCCCTAGCTCAAGATAGACCGGCAAATAAAACCCACCGTCACTTAAACTTACCGCGGAGGTTCTCACCAAAGTACTCAGATTAAAAAACGGACTAATCACGATACGTTCAGGTTGACTCCAAGTTTTGCCATCATCATTAGAGATTAGATGATTTAAAGCACTCCCCGACCAGCCACCAACGCTAACCGACACTACAAAGAGATGTAATTCACCACTCTGTGCTCGATAAATAACTGGATTACCCACCTTAATTACATAACGATGATTAGCTTTTGCAATCATACTTGGGTCAAGTACAGCATGCGCCATACTCCATTTACCCAAATGATAAGTCGAACTCCAAATTTTTACATCAGGACTGCCCTCGCGAGTTCCTGCAAACCAAAAAGCTAATAAATCACCGTTTGGCATCATGGTAAAAGATGAACTATGTGCTGCTGGAAGATAACTTGGTTGTGGAATAACTTGTGACTCAAACATTGCCACTTGTGATGCTTGATTTAAATAGCGCACACTCGCTTCAAGTCTAAATCTAGTATTAGTTAGATCTAAACGCTCGTAACTTAAATATAACGAAACCGTTACACTACATAGCGTTACCAGCGCGGCGGCTTTAATCACTTTTAAACGCATGGTTTACTTTTTATCCAAAGCATTAATCTGCTCAATTAATTGAATAACATTATAGGTATTGGGTAATTTAAATAATTCTGGGTTATGGATAATTTGTTTATATAATTCAGGGTGATGTGGGCAAGCACCAATCGTTACCTGGTTATCAATCGTGTAACCTAATACTTGCTGACAAATATCTGCATAGCGCTGCTTAATTTCGTCATTTAGAAACTCTATGGCTACTACTTGATCCAAAGATTTACCGCCCAACTTAATATAACCAGTTGATCCCATTATTGTTAACAACACTTCAATATTATGTGGTTCTGCGGCTAAGCAAATTTCCAAGGTTGCCCCAAATGAACCAAAATCCAGCAAAGCATACGCAGTATCTGCAACTTCGGCAGCTTTAAATTTAGTTTTATAAAATTTAGCATCCACCACCTGAGGAACCCCAAGCAAATACTGCATAATGTCTAAATAATGGATACCAAATTCATTGAGCACACCACCACAACCGGCATAACTCCCGCGCCACCCACTAAAATAACTAGCAGGACGTTGCCAGCGTTGAATTAAAGAACTACCACGAATTTCACCAAGTAAATTTTCACTCAAAACACGTTTAACCAGTTCAATTGATTGATTTAAACGGACTTGTAAAACGCAGAAGATATCTAAATTTTGCGCAGCCGCCAATTTCTCAAGCGCCAAAATTTGCTCGGCTTTAAAACTAGCTGGTTTCTCAATAATTACATGCTTTCCATTTAATAAAGCACGACTTGCCTGTTGGTAATGAAGATTGCTCGGTGTTAAAATTACCACACAATTTACAGTAGTATCATTAAACAACTCATCTTCATTCGCATATTTACGCTGTGCCGCTAACTCTGTTGCCAACTTAGCTTGAATCTCAAGCTCTGGTTCAAAATAGCCGACAAATTCAAAATCTGCTGCATTAGCACGAAGCGCAGCCAAATGTCGCGAGAAAATCGAACCACAACCTAAAACCGCTACTTGATATTTTGCCATGATAAAACCTTTATAGTTTAGCTAAGCTAATTTTTGCTTTTTCACTAACGCGATATAATACAATTAATTTACCAATGTGTTGGACAAAACTAGCATTAGTTGCATTACAAATGTCCTCGATCATTGCTTCACGAGCTTCGCGCTCATCACCCAACACACGAACTTTAATCAGTTCATGCGCCTTTAAATTTAGATCGATTTCTTTAACTACCGATTCGGTTAAACCATTATTTCCAATAATAACCACTGGTTGCAAATCATGAGCTAACCCTTTGAGGTACTGGCGTTGTTTAACAGTTAATTGTTGCATAATTATTATCCTTTATTTTAATTTTTTATTGTTTAATTTTTTCCGTGACTTGAAAGCATAAAATACCGTACTAGAAATCATCACTAAAAATGCCCATACCGTCAAAGGCTTGTCTGAGCCTAAGATTGACCACATACAAAATGCAGCAGCGAGCATACCAAGCATAACATAGAACCAATAGGTCTTAGTTCCAACTTTATCAACACCAATTACCATGACCGCGAAAGCCGAATAAATATATGGAATAAGATATAAAATTACCGACATCGTAATAATTTTATTAAATTGTTGTTGAGCGGTCGGCGAAATTGTCATTACTACAATTAGACTCATGATCACCGCTAAGATTGTTAAGCCAACCGCGGGTACACCTTTTTTATTCACTTTACCAAAAATACTTGGAAATAATTTATCTTCTGCCGCAGCTTTAGCCGTTTGACCTGTTACGAGTGTCCAGCCAGCCATGGCTCCAGCCACATCTAAAATAGCTATCACCGACATAATAATCCCAGCAATCGGCGTGTGAAACATAATTGATAAGGTATCCGCAAACGGAGCACTCGATGCAGCCAAGATTTTATTGGGTACTATCCCCATCATCACAGTGCAAGTCGAAATATATAAGACACTTGCAACACCAACTCCAAGTATGGTAGCAAGAGGTACATTTCGTTTTGGGTTTTTAACTACCGCCGCCGAAACACAAGCCGACTCAACACCAATAAAAGCCCACATAATATTATTAAAGGATGAATTCACTGCAGTGCTTGCTGATTGATGCGAAACATTCCAACCCGCCATAAACACCTTTAAATCAAACCAATGCCAACCAAATACAGCGACAAAGATTAATGGAAATAAGGCTAGAATAAAGGCACTCGATTGAACATAACTAACCATCTTAGCACCACGGATATTCAACCAGGTAAATAACCAAATAATTATAATTTGAGTTGAAGCACTAATTGCTAAATCCGAGAAAATCGGAAAAATATTTGCCAGATATCCCACAATAATCGTCAACATACTAA
The DNA here is from genome assembly GCA_019744945.1 of Burkholderiales bacterium. Taxonomy (GTDB): domain Bacteria; phylum Pseudomonadota; class Gammaproteobacteria; order Burkholderiales; family UBA11063; genus Aquella. The sequence continues at coordinate 556 of JAIETT010000288.1, read as the reverse complement.
CTAAAGCAATCCAGTTCGCCAGTGAATAGACAAAATTGGTTTGATAACCGACAAAATCGCCAAAAGCTTCACGTGCATATGAATATGGACCAGCACCACGTGGTAGTAAAATCGCCAATTTAGCAAACACTAAAGCCAGTGCAATCACACCAATTAAAGCTACACCCCAGCCAATTAATGAAATCCCACCGATTCCCGCCAATGAGGCTGGTAACATATAGACGCCAGAACCGAGCATATTGCTGGTGACCAAAAACATTGCGGCGACTACGCCAATTTGTGAAATCCCTTTTTTGTCTGTTATCTGCATGCTTTTGCTTATCCTTAATCACCAAGAACATTTACATTTTAAATATTTTATTAACGCAAGCGATATTATACAAAATATCGTGATTAAGATTATAGCTAATTAAAAAAAGCCTATCTTTAGATAGGCTTTTAGCTGAATAATTTAGTTCAAATCAAAGCAACTACACATGAAATTACGATCACCATGAGCGTCATCAATCCGATTTACCGAAGGAAACACCTTCGCTTCTTTCAACTCATTAGTTGG
>JAIETT010000187.1 GCA_019744945.1 Burkholderiales bacterium | reverse complement strand
ATACCTAATTTATCACTCCCAGCCACACCACGGAAAAAATTACCACCACCAATGACAAGACCAACTTTAACCCCAAGGGCAACAACTTCTTTGACTTGCTTTAAAATAAACTCAACCGTCTCAGGATGAACTGAGTCACTTGAATCGCCCATTAAAGCCTCACCAGATAATTTCAATAAAATACGTTGGTATTTAAGCATTGTAGTCCCTTGTTACAAATATAAAACAGCTGGATTATAGCACAAATTAACCGCTCATGAAATGGCATAACCTATTAAATCTACATAAACATGTTGCGCTGCGCCTATGAATTTTAAGGCTGAAGTCGTATAATTAACGACAATAAAATAACTATATTTTTATAAAGGTTACTATTGTGGATAACTTCAAGAAATTACTCCTCTCATCTTTTATGGTAGCTGGTGCTGCGATTGGCTCAGGTGTGTTAGCACTACCAATCTTAGCGGCTGGACCAGGACTACTTAACACGCTAATTTTTATTACGTTAACTTTCATTATGGCTTATTGGATGGCGAATATGAGCATTGATGTTTATGCGCGCTATGATGATCATAATGTAAATGCAGCAACTTTAGCCGTAGATTTTTTTGGAAAAAAAGGTTATTGGATTACCACCGTTTTAAACGTACTTTCAATGGGTGCACTCGCGGCAGCTTATGTTAATGCAGGTGGAGACTTATTGGTAAAAACGGTACTCCCGCTAATCGGAATTAACTTACCCTCCCAAATCGGTATGATTATTTTCTTTGTGGCTTTTATGCCGGCTTTTACCGTTGGACTAGGTATGATTAGCCGCATGAATGGTGTGATTTTTACCGTTAAATTTATTTGCTTAATTTCAGGAATCTTATTAGGCTTAAATTTAATTAAACCAGATATTTTTGAATTTATTCCATCAGGCGTGAAATATCTTGGTGCTGGCGCTTCAACTATGTTTTGCATTTGGTATATGCACTGCGTCTTACCACTCGTACTGAAGATTAATGATTGGAACCCAGCACGAGCTAAAAAAGCCGTTTTAGTCGGCATGGTAATTCCTGCACTAGCCTATGCGGGTTGGATGTTATTAATTTTCTCACTGGTATCACGTCAAGAATTCTTAAAATTGGAAACAATTGGTGATATCATGCATTATGCATTAACTAAGCCAGGTGTACCAACTACCATCTCGACATTGGTTGGAATTTTTGCGGCAATCACGGTGTTAACCGCATTTTTATCAATCGGTTTTGCATTAGTTGCCTTTGTAATTGATGCTCTAAAATGGAAAGATACCGCCAAATCACGCTTAATTTCAACTTTAATCTCGTTTGTAATACCTGTTCTTATTGCATTGTCATTCCCGAAAGCCTTTGTGATAATTTATCAACAATCTAATATGTTTCAAATTGCCTCAGCCTTAATTCCTGTTGCGGCGGCTTACGCGTACAATAAAAAACGCAACTTAACTATTACTCCACAGATTATCATGCTAATTTTGGGATCACTGATTATCCTATCACAAATCCTTGATGATTTATCCATTCTGCCAACTTTCCACTAATTGTAAAGAATAATGGTTAGCTAAAAGCTAACCATTATTTTATTTTTCTCACCAACTTATTTTTTTAATTAGCGCCCAATTAAGAGACATACTTTCAACAAATTTATTTGGTAATTTTCGTTAAATATTCATCTTTAGTTAACGTATATAGCTTATATGGGTTTAACTCAAAACGTCTCGCAGGGTGAATGAAATTATTTTTGAGAATTGTTATCATACCAAGTTTCTCAAGAACTCGAATAGATTTATTATTATGCTCAGAAACAATCGCAACCACTTCATCGAAATTTAATTCTAGAAAAGATATCTCGAACAATTTTTGTGATATTTCACCAGCATAACCTTTCCCCCAATAATTAGCAGAAATCCTCCAGCCAATTTCAACCTTATTTATTAAATGTGAAACACCTTTAAGATACCTAAGTACTGCGACACCAATTAAAACATTTGATTTTTTCTCAATACATACCATAGGACCAAACCCATGTAGAACCATATGACCTTGATAATCGTTCATTACATGCATTGTCTCTTCAAGCGTATATTGAGATTTATCTAAATATTTCATTACATCAGCGCTATTTCCTAAAGTGTGTAAATCTTCAAAATCGTCGATATTCCATGGTCTGATTATTAACCTACTTGTTTCATAAGTAGTATTAGTCATATAAAATTTAGCCTTTTAATTTTAAATGCGCGAACTGAATATAAAACTGTATTTCTGAAACAATTTAATCCAGTCAGGTATTAATTTAACGAAATATCTAATCGTCTATTTATATAACAATTCTAAGCTATTAAAATCAATTAACTGAATAATTCACTGATTTTAGCTCACCATTTTTAGCCATCATCATAACTGTTGCAGGTTGCCAATAACGATTCAATGCACCAAAGACTAAATTAGGATATGTCGCTTGTCCACGGCTACCGTTATAGCGCCCCAGCGCCATAAACATATCACCATGTTCCAATTGTAAATAATGGCGCAGAATCGTACAACCAAAGCGAATATTGGTTTGGACATTCAACAAATCTTGATCACGCGCGCCAATTTGCCGCTGCCAAAACGGCATAACTTGCATAATACCGCGCGCGCCAGCACTTGAAATCGCGTATTTATTAAAACGGCTCTCAACCGTAATTAAACTTAAAACTAACTGCGGGTCTAAACCTGCCCGTATGGATTCATACTGGATGGTCGTCAGGAGTCGCTTACGCATAAACTCATCTTGCACCAAAGGATCTTTAGGCGCAACACCCTTCAAGCGATTTGACATATCCGACAACCACGCGGCAGCTTTTTCTTTATCAGAAAAAACCAAATGCGGCTGAATGGGATTAATAATCGCCGAATGCAAAGAAGTTTGCACATCGGCGGAAAGTTTTTCTTCTTGCTGATTACCAGCATTAGCTGAATTAATCAATAATCCAGCTAATGCCACTAACAGCGCAAAATTAAACTTAGTTACGTTCATGCTCAACTAAAGTCTTCAATTTAGCCACAACTAAATCTAACTCCACTAATTGAGTTTCACGAGTTTTACGGTTATAGACTTCAACTTTACCCTCGGCTAAAGTTTTCTCACCAACTACAACACGGTGTGGAATTCCCAATAATTCACTATCGGCTAATAGCGAACCGATGCGCTCATTGCGATCATCAAGTAAAACATCAATTCCTGCTGCGCGTAAATGAGTATATAAACTATCTGCTTCAAGCCGAACAATTTCGCTTTTAGCATAATTAGCCGGCGTAATCACCACTTCGAAAGGAGCCATATTTAACGGAAAAACGATTCCACGCTCATCATAATTTTGCTCAATGCACGAACCAAGGATACGCGTAACACCAATTCCATAGCAACCCATTTCCATTAATTGAGATTTACCATTTTGATCCAAATAACTCACATTCATAGCTTCAGAATATTTAGTGCGTAATTGGAATACATGTCCAACTTCAATACCACGGCAAAGCTTAATAGTACCTTTGCCATCTGGAGTTAGGTCACCATCTTGAACATTACGTAAATCTGCAACCAATGGCTCCGCACAATCGACACCAAAATTTACCCCAGTTAAATGATAACCATCATGATTCGCACCACAAATAAAATCAGCTAACAATGCAACTTCTTTATCCACAATTACCGCGCCATTAAAACCGACTGGACCAATAAATCCAGGTTGACAATTAAACGCATCACTAATGGCTGCATGACTAGCAAAAGTCAAAGGCTGTTTAAGTTGCGCTAATTTACCAGCTTTAACTTCGTTCAAGCTATCATTTCCGCGAATTAATAACAACACTGGTTGATCATCAACACCTTCAAAAACTAATGACTTAACCGAACTTGACAATGCAACACCTAACATCTCAGTCACTTCTTCACAGGTTTTTTGCGTTGGCGTAGCAACTCTTGTTAATGATGACTGAGCCTGCGGACGAGTGTCTCGCGATGGCAAACACTCAGCCAATTCTAAATTCGCCGCATAATCCGATTCATCACTATACACCACAACATCTTCACCGCAATCGGCTAATACCTGAAACTCATGCGAGCCAGTACCACCAATTGAACCAGTATCTGCTGCAACTGGGCGAAATTTAAGCCCTAAGCGATTAAAAATATTACAATAAGCCTGATACATGTCATTATAAGTCGTTAAAAGCGAATCAAAATCGGTATGGAAAGAATAAGCATCTTTCATCACAAATTCACGTGAGCGCATTACACCAAAACGTGGGCGCACTTCATCGCGAAATTTAGTTTGAATTTGATAAACTGATAACGGTAATTGCTTATAGCTTTTGATGTCTTTACGAATGGTATCGGCAACCACTTCTTCATGGGTTGGACCTAAACAAAATTCCCGATCATGGCGATCTTTCATCCGTAACAACTCTTTACCATAAAATTCCCAACGTCCAGATTCTTGCCAAATTTCTGCCGGTTGCACGGCTGGCATCAACATTTCCAGCGCCCCAATGGCATTCATCTCTTCGCGCACAATACGTTCAATCTTACGAACTATTTTTAGCCCAAGTGGCATCCAAGTGTAAATCCCACTCGATAAACGTTTAATCATTCCAGCTCGAAGCATTAATTTATGACTAATTAATTCGGCCTCACTTGGAGCTTCTTTAGTCGTTACAATGTAATATTTTGATGCGCGCATTCCTATTCCTTTTGATAAAATTAGCCACAATAGCATAATTATAACTATATTTAGCTTAACCATTCTAAATTTTAAACAAACTGAATTTTATTTAATCCCCAGCTTGCCAATATAAAAAGCGGATGTCATTTAAACTACACCCGCACTAAAAGCACATAACTCTAAACTTTGATTTAGCCAAGTAATTTATCTCTTTGACCAGCACTAATTAGATTAGACTAATTCATTTTTCAACCGCTGACGATTTTCGGCAAATTGAATTTGAAATTCGCTGAATTTACCCTCGGCAATGGCTTGACGAATTTCTTGCATTAACTCTAAATAATAATGAATATTATGTACTGTATTTAAATGTGAACCTAAAATCTCACCGATTTTAAACAGATGATGCAAGTACGCACGTGAGAAATTTTGGCAAGTATAGCAGCTACAGCTCTCATCCAAAGGGCGCGTATCATCTTTATATTTGGCATTTTTGATTTTTACATCACCAAAGCGCGTAAATAACCAACCATTTCTGGCATTACGGGTGGGCATTACGCAATCAAACATATCAATACCCTTGCTAACCCCATAGACCAAATCCTCAGGCGTGCCAACCCCCATTAAATAATGCGGCTTATCCGCTGGCAGCATATCCTTCATTTCATCCAACATGCGATTCATTTCTTCTTTGGGTTCACCAACCGATAAACCACCAATCGCAATGCCATCAAAACCAATTTTCATTAACTCAGTGAGTGAACGTTGGCGTAAATCATTGTACATTCCACCTTGCACGATCCCAAATAAAGCATTTGGATTTTGATATTCATCAAAGGCATTACGTGAACGCTCTGCCCAGCGCAATGACATCTCCATCGATTCACGCGCAGTCTGATAATCGGCTGGATAAGGGGTACATTCATCAAAAATCATGGCAATATCTGAATTAAGCACCGTTTGAATTTCCATGGATTTTTCTGGTGAAAGAAATAACTTTGAGCCATCAATTGGATTTTGGAAGTACACGCCTTCTTCTTTAATTTTGCGTAATTTACCTAAGCTAAAAACCTGAAAACCACCCGAATCGGTCAAAATTGGTTTATCCCAGCAGTTAAATTTATGTAAGCCCCCAAATTTACTGATAATATCCATACCTGGGCGCAACCATAAATGGAAGGTGTTGCCTAAAATAATTTGTGCATTGGCTTGATGTAAGTCATACGGCGACATCGCTTTAACTGCACCATAAGTACCCACGGGCATAAAGATTGGCGTTTCCACCACTCCATGATTCAACTCCATGCGGCCTAAACGCGCATGACCATCTGTTTTTAATACTTCAAATTTCAACATTCTATTCTTCCCATTTTTAAATTAATTGTTTCTGTCGATTAAAAAATCCCCGGTAGGCTAAATAACAAGCAATGAATGAAGCGATTGCCGTGGTTGACATGAGCATAAATGTTACCATAATCTGGCATTTGATTGCCATCATGGGTGAACTTCCCGCCAAAATCAAACCCGTCATCATTCCTGGCAAGGTTACTATTCCCAGTGTTTTAGCCGAATCTATCGTGGGTATCATCCCTGTACGAATTGCCTCGCGAACTATTGGCAAAGAAGCTGGCAAGACATCTGCACCTAAGGCTAATTTCACCTCTATTTCCGCACGGCGCGTATGAAAATCATTCAGCAAATGTTTATAACATAAGCCAAGTGCTACCATGGCATTTCCAATTATCATTCCCGCAATTGGAATAATTTGGTACGCAACATAATGAATCGTACCAGAAATCAATAAAATTGCCAAAGTTGTAACCGTACCGCTAAAAATTGCCAGCAACGAAATCCATAAACTATGCGGCAATGCCTTCCCACGCTTAGCAGCATTTAGCCCAGCATTGAAAATCATAAACAAGACTAATAATGAAGTAAACCATGGACTTTGTAGGCTAAAAATCAGCTCCAACACATAACCAACGGCAACCAATTGCACCACCGCACGCAGGACGCTGACTATAATTTCTTTATTTAAACGTAATTTTTGCCAATATGAAAAAAACAAGGTAATCACGACCAATGATGAAGCAAAGACCAGCGACGTAAAACTTACTGCAGTTACACCATGCATAATTTATCAGCCTTAAAATCAAGCGAACCTTGCTCGACCTCAAGAGTCCGAGTTGCAATTCTTTGGCTTTGTGCAATATCGTGTGTCACCCACAAAATAGTCACCCCCTGACGATTCAATTTCATCATCTGTGCTTCAACTATTGCCGTATTGCTGGCATCTAAGGCCGAGGTAACTTCATCCAACAATAATATTTCTGGGACAAATAGGAGGCTACGAATAAGCGCAATCCGTTGTTTTTCCCCACCAGACAATTGATGATTTTGTTGTGAAATAATCTCTTCTGGCAAGCAAAAACTCTCTAATAGTTCATGGCAGCGCGTTAAATTAATCTTTTGGTTGCGTAATTCAAATGGAAATTTGAAATTATCCAAAACGGTTGCACCAAAAAGTACTGGTGCCTGAAAGCAGTAACTGATTTCACGACGTAATTGCAGCAAATCCCACTCAATAAAATCTTTACCCTTAAAAGATAGATTTCCACTACTTGGGCTTATTAAACTACTACAAAGTTTTAACAGGGTACTTTTGCCGCTTCCTGAACTACCAACCAAACTGACAAACTCACACGGCTCGACGAGCAAATTTATATTTTTAAGCAGTTGTTTCTCTTGTAGGTGCAGAGAAACATTATTTAATTGTAGATATGACGACAGCATAATCAACTCTAATTATTTAATTTCATTTTTCATATTAACTACTTACTACACCTCTAACTGGGAGTTACGCATACGCTGGGTATAAGTAAGTCCACTAATCGCTAATACAATTACCCCAATTGCTACTACAGTTAATCCGCTAAATTGCTGTCCAAAAAGAAAATAACCGTAGGCAACACCGGTTACCGCGGCAATTGCATTAACCAAGGAATAATAAACCGCACCAACCATTTTCATTATTAAAAATAATAATACATAACCGCAGGTTGATAACAAAATTTCTAGCACAATTAAACCAGAATTAAAATCATTAAAACGTAACTCATAATAACCACGATTCATCACGGCTAACGAGCTGACACAGAGAGTTGACACCATCAACATCCACATGGCATAATTCAAAACACTACCAGTTCCTGGATGAAAACGCGATAAATACACCGCGCTAAACGCATAACTCAATGGAATTAGTAACGCTACATACAACCAGCCATTCCCAAGTTCCAAACTCAGATTATGCTGATTCGGAATTACAACCAATGCCACGCCAATAAAACCAATCACAATCAACACTAAGCGTGCAAATGAAAAGCGTTCATCTTTGAAAGCCAATGCTAAAGGATAAGTAAAAATCGGCGAGACGTTGGCAAGTACAGTTAAAAGTCCAGATGGAATATGTGCGGCGGCAAAATAAATCAGTAAATTCGGAATTACAATCCCAAAAACGCCACATAAAATTGCATAAATTACGCCAGATTTCTCTAGCCACAACTCACGGCGTAAAGTTTGAATCACGAGTAGTAACATAAAGGGGCCAAACGATTGCCAAAATGCATAAGCATAAGGATTTACACCATGTGTCATGCAATAGCCCGCAATCGCATAGCCACTAGCCCAATCAATACCTAAAATAATTAATAAAATTAATGCTGGCATGCCACTCTTTATAAATTAATTGAAATAACCCGCAGATAAAAAATGCGGGTCATCATTGAGTTAGATTAAAGCTTAATCCAATTTGCCATGGCAATGCTTGAATTTTTTACCACTGCCACATGGACATGGTGAATTGCGGCTAATTGCTTGCTCTTGCGCTGGAGCAGCGCTCAGCGCTGATGGCTGATTAGCATGCAACGTCTTAATTTGCTGTTCATCAACATCATCAAAGAGCTCTTCATCATTTGGCACATCATCCAAACCTTGTAACTGAACGGTAAATAAAACTTTTACAATATCAGATTTAATTGCATCTAACATTAATGAGAATAAATTGAAAGCTTCTTTTTTATACTCTTGTTTTGGATCTTTTTGTGCATAACCACGCAAGCCAATTCCTTGACGCAACTGTTCTAATTGAGTTAAATGCTCACGCCAGTAATGATCAAGATGTTGCAATAATACGCCACGTTCAAAACGAGTAACTTGTAAACTGGCAACTTGCTCACCAACCAAATTAAACGCCGCTAAAACCTCAGCGTGCTCAGCCGTTTGTGGATCAAATTTCTCCGCAAAAATAATTTCACTACTACCACCATTTTGCAGCACAAAATTGTCCAGTGCGACTAAATTCCACGCGCTACGCTCTTCAGGTAACATGCTTGCAACAAATTGACTAATTTCCAAACTAACTCGCGCTTTGAAATTATCCAGTTTATGTTGATATGAATTCAGTGCAAACTCAACCATTTCTTCACGTAAAACATGCTCATCTATATTTGGATTAGCGCTAATTTTGCTAGCTAGATCAAATTCCAGACGATATTCATCGCGTAAAGCTTTCTCTAAACCAACTACATCCCACGCATCTTCCATCGCTTTTGGTGGCAAATAAGTATCAAACACTTCGCCCATACAACCATTAATCATATTAAAGGTCATCGGTGATAAATCTGAGCTAACTAAAACTTCATCCCGTTGTGAATAAATAACTTTACGTTGCGCATTTGCCACATCATCGTATTCAAGTAATTGTTTACGAATATCAAAGTTATGCCCCTCAACTTTACGTTGCGCAGATTCAATTGAACGCGATAGCAAGCGATGTTCAATCGCCTCGCCTTTAACCATGCCTAAACGTGTCATCATACCACGCATGCGTTCGCCACCAAAAATCCGCAACAACGAATCATCTAATGACAAATAGAAGCGCGACGCACCAGGATCGCCTTGACGACCAGCCCGACCACGCAATTGATTATCTACCCGACGTGATTCATGACGTTCGGTACCAATAATGTATAATCCACCTGCGGCTAAAACTTGTTGATTTAGCACTGACCAATCGGACATAATTTGCTCAACTTTAGCCTGCTTTTGTTCCGCACTTAAGTTTTCGTCAGCATTAACCGCTGCAATCATCGGCTTAGGATTGCCACCCAAAATAATGTCGGTTCCACGCCCAGCCATATTAGTTGCTACGGTAATGTTACCTGGATAACCAGCTTGGACAATAATCTCAGCTTCACTAGCATGTTGTTTGGCATTTAAAACCGAATGTTTCAAGCCAGCTTTTTTCAACATATTGGATAATAATTCTGAAGTTTCCACCGAAGTAGTTCCAACTAATGAGGGTTGTCCCAATTCACTGCAAATCTTCAAATCTTCAATAATCGCATTGAATTTATCTTCAACATCCATATAGATTTTATCGTTATGGTCTTTACGCAACATCACTTTATTAGTTGGAATAACTACCGTTTCCAACGCATAAATTTGTTGAAATTCATAAGCTTCGGTATCCGCAGTTCCAGTCATACCAGAGAGTTTTTTATACATCCGGAAATAATTTTGGAATGTAATCGATGCCAAAGTTTGATTTTCACGTTGAATTTGGACAGCTTCTTTGGCTTCAACCGCTTGATGTAGGCCATCTGACCAGCGGCGTCCTGACATTAAGCGTCCTGTAAACTCATCGACAATGACAACTTCACCATCTTGAATTACATAGTGTTGATCTTTAAAGTAAACATAGTGCGCGCGCAATGCGGCAATTAAATGATGCATTAAACTAATATTATGCACGTTATATAAGCTATCACCATCGCTAATCAAACCTAGTTGTGCCATAATTTGCTCAACATGGACATGCCCTGCTTCAGATAAAACTACATTATGATGTTTTTCATCAACCCAGAAATCACCTTCCGCACTATCTTCAAGTTCCTGTTTAATTAATAATGGTGGCACCGCATTTAAGGCACGATATAAATCATCTGAGCCCTCGGCTGGACCTGAAATAATTAATGGCGTACGTGCTTCATCAATTAAAATTGAATCGACTTCATCGACAATAGCAAAAGCCAATTTACGTTGCACTTTTTGACTAGCTTCAAAAACCATATTGTCACGTAAATAATCAAAACCAAATTCGTTATTGGTTCCATACGTGATATCGCAAGCATACGCAACGGCTTTTTCATCATGTTCCATGTCAGGTAAATTTACCCCAACACTTAATCCTAGAAATTCAAATAATGGACGCACGGTTTCGGCATCACGTTTGGCCAAATAATCATTAACCGTAACCACATGCACACCATCACCGCTAATCGCATTTAAATAGGCAGGCAAGGTTGCAACTAAAGTTTTACCTTCACCGGTGCGCATTTCGGCAATTTTATTATCATTTAAAACCATACCACCAATTAACTGCACGTCAAAATGGCGCATGTTAAGCACCCGTTTGCTCGTTTCACGACACACCGCGAATACTTCTGGCAACAACTGAGCTAGCGTTTCACCAGCCTGAAAACGTTGTTTAAATTCGGCAGTTTTAGCCTGCAGTTCATGATCTGCTAAGCTGCTCGCTTGTGGTTCAAGGAAATTAATTTGATTGACAATTTTAGCGTATTGTTTAAGTAGGCGCTCATTACGCGTACCAAAAATTTTATAGACAAGTTTTTTTATCATAGCTCTATCTTATTATTGATTAATTTTAAAATCATTTCGGTGACTAATATAAGGTCCAAAGTCGCCTATTTTACCACAAATTAACTCTAGCAGTTAGGCAAAACCCAAAGTCAAGCCTAATTAACTGCAATTAATACCCACTGAATCACTGTATTTGAAGTGTCAATAAGAGAAAAAAGCCGCAACTAATTAAAGTTACGGCTTTTAAAATCAAGCAAAGGCTTATTTTTTCTTATCATGTTTTTTATCAACTGCCACATGGTTATTTACATACCACTGTTGCGCCATTGACAAGACATTATTCACCAACCAATACACAACCAAGCCAGCAGGGAAAAAGAAGAACATAATACTAAATGCCAATGGCATAATTCGCATCATCTTCGCTTGCACTGGATCTGCAGCAGGTGGGTTCAAGAAAGTCTGTAAGAACATCGTTACCGCTAAAACTGCAGGTAAAATGTAATACGGATCTGGACGACTCAAGTCATTAATCCACAAGAAATGCGCTTGACGCAATTCAACTGAACCCAACAATGCCCAATACAAACCAATAAACACAGGGATTTGTAACAGCATTGGTAAACAACCACCAACTGGATTAACCTTTTCTTCACGATACATCGCCATAGTTGCTTGTTGTAATTTAGCTTTGTCATCACCATATTGTTCTTTAAGCTTCGCCATTTTTGGCGTTAAAGCTTTCATGCGTGCCATTGATTTATAGCTTGCACGAGTTAATGGGTATAACACCACTTTTAATGACAAGGTTAGTAAAACAATTGACCAACCCCAATTTTTCACAAACTCAAAAATATGCACTAACAACCAGAATAATGGTGTAGCAAATATATAAACCCAACCATAATCTTTGGTGCGTTCAAGTTCAGGTGCCGCTGCCAATAATGAATGATATTCCTGCGGACCTACATACATTGGTACATCAATTGAATAATTTGAATGCGCTTGAATTAATGGTAAATCGGTCATTAACCCTGAAGAAGCTAAATTACCATCAACATTTTTGAAGTTAAAGCGACATTGCACACCATTCGCACAAACAGGAGCGTGCTCATAAGGATTTAACAACCACAGACCAGTGAAATAATGTTCAGCAAAACCCACCCAACCGTTTGAAGTATTTTGTGGATAATCAACATCATTTTTAGCTAAAGCATCAAATTTAATTGTATTAAATTTCGCCGTATCATTATAATAAACTGGACCAGTAAAGGTATGGACAAATTTAGTTTCACCAGCTGGCGCTTGCTCATCACGCAAGAATCTCCAATATGCCGTCACATTAGTTAATGGCGCAGCACTATTATTGATGATTTGATAACTCACATCCACCACATAACTATCACGTTTAAACGTAAAAGTCTTCACCACAACCACAGCACCACTTTCGGTAGTTGCGGTTAAATTCACAGCTAAAGTCTTTTGATCTGGACTTAAAGTATAGCTCGTGTTTTCGGCTTTAAAGATAGTTTTATGGGTTGGTAATTGTAAATTAGCATCAGCACTAATTAAACCAGTTTGCGCAACAAAAACGCGACCATTTTGATTTAACAATAGTTGGTAAGGTTTACTCGTGTCTTCATAATCGGTATATTTCAACAAATCAATATTACGAATATCACCGCCAACAGTGCTAATTTGCACATGCATTAAATCTGTCGTAACATTGATAACTTTATCTGCTGCGAAAGAAAAACCATTATCAGCAACGTTATTGGTGGATGAATTAGCCACACTAGTTCCTGATGCAGTTGAATTAGCTTGCGTGCTATTAGTCGTTGGTGTTGGAGCTGGCGCAAAATATTTTTCCCACGCGAACATTAAACCAAGCGATAACGCAATAAATAGTATTAAACGACGGATGTCCATACTCTTCCTCAAAAAATTTACGGGACAGGGTCATGCCCACTACCACCCCATGGATGACAGCGCAATAAGCGCCTAGCAGTCAAAAAAAATCCCTTGATTATACCATACTTAGCAAATGCACCAATTGCATAATTGGAGCAGCTTGGCGTAAACCGACAAGTTGGCGGCAGCCATGAACTAAGGCAAAGTTGATAGCAACGAATTAGCAGAACGGGAATTTTGCGCAGCATTAAGTTCCTTGAATTTAGCACACAACTGCTCAAGCTCCACGAGCACTTGCTCCAATTGACGTTGATCAAAGTGACGTTGTGCGCGTACAATTAGATCAATTGGCAACCAACTGTCTTGATGTGTACGAAAATACTCACGAATCGTGCGTTTGATGTAATTACGTTGATTAGCCCGTTTATGTACTTTTTTACTCACCATAAAGCCCAAACGGGATAATTCTAAGCCATTAGGTTTATAATGTAGTTTAAAGTATTTACCTAACCGAACCTTACGAAATACAAAAACGGATGAAAACTCATCCGCTTTGTGCATTCTGTGTGCTTGTGTAAATTTAGTCATACTTAATTACGATTCGTAATTAAACAGCTAATTTCTTACGACCTTTAGCACGGCGTGCTCTGATGATGTTACGACCTGATTTAGTACTCATGCGTACTAAAAAGCCATGTGTACGTTTACGCTTAGTCACCGATGGTTGATATGTGCGTTTCATTGTTAAAATCCTTTAGCAAAAATTAGTCCCGAATTATAGCATAAACCAATTCAGCTTGCAAAAATATAGCAACTTCTTTTGCAACTAATTTCCAGCACTGGAGTTTAAGTGCCTATGCTCACCTTAAAGGCTTGGGCTTGGCAAATTCTACTCGCGCACATCAAAAATCCTGTAAAATTCAAACTATACTCTTAAATATTCACAAAAGGCTCAACATGGAATACATGACCAATTTTGATAAGCTCCTCAAGAAACTCATTTTTTTAGTAATTATAGTTACGGCGGTAGGATTATTTTTTCCCTTAACCAGCACCTCATTTGGCCCGTGGTATGCCTCAATTTCTAAATACATCGCTTTAAGCAACAACTGGAGCAACCTAGTGCTGAGTAATCAGGATTGGCTGGATAAGCCACATTTTCCATTCTGGATGGCAGCAATTTCTTTCAAAATTTTTGGCATTCATTCTTTTGCCTACATTTTACCAGGATTTTTATTTCATTTAATCGGTGCACTCTACACCTATAAACTGGCTAAATATTTATATAATAACGAGACGATTGCCTTACTTGCTTGCCTAATTTACCTGAGCGTTTTCCATCTGATGATGTCAGCAATTGATGTCCGCGCTGAGGCTTATTTACTCGGGCAAATTATGCCTGCGGTTTATTATTGGCTCAAATATGATCAGAAATTCTCGCTTAAGTATTTACTTTTAGGCGCTTTTTTCACTGGTTTGGGTTTAATGACCAAAGGTATTTTTGTTATTATCACCATCGTAAGCGGTTTATTTTGTATCTGGGTTTATACTAAACGCTTAATTAATGTTATTCATCCCAAATGGATTTTGGCATTAGGCTTATCTTTTGCTTTTGCGCTACCTGAATTTGTTGCTTTATATTTACAGTTTGACTTACACCCTGAGAAGATTGTCTTTGGACACACTCATGTTTCAGGTTTACGCTGGTTTTTCATTGATAGCCAATTTGGGCGCTTCTTTGGCACGGGTTATATCATGAGCACTGCCCCAATGCCATTTCATGAACTATTCTTCATTCATACCTTCTTATGGTCGTTTTTGCCTTGGTCATT
>JAIETT010000267.1 GCA_019744945.1 Burkholderiales bacterium | reverse complement strand
GATCGGTTGGCGGGTTATCAAAATGCGTTGACACAAGCGAATCTAACTAGTGCTGCAGATTTTGTTCAGGATGGTGGCTTTTCGATCGCGGGTGGTTTTACAGCGATGCAACGCTTGCTTGTCTTGGAAGATCAGCCTGATGCGGTATTTTGTGCCAATGATGAGATGGCAATTGGAGCACTGAAGGCAATTAATGACGCTGGCTTAAAGGTGCCGAGCGATATTGGTCTGGTTGGGTTTAATGATAGCGAAATTTGCCAATATACCACACCGAGTTTAACGACCATTCATAAGCCAATTGAGCAGATGGCTAAACTCGGTGGTGAAAGATTATTTCAATTAATTAACAACATGCAACTAACTAATCCCGTCACAGAATTAGTTGCGGAGTTGGTTATCCGCGATTCCGTGCGTTAAGTTCTAGTTGTTTAAACGCCCGAATAGGCGGCAAAACCACCATCAACAGGAATTACCACGCCATTAACAAAACCCGAGGCGCGTTCATCAGCAAGCCAAAGCAGAGTTCCAAGTAATTCTTCGGCTTCGCCAAAGCGCGCCATTGGGGTGTGAGCAATGATTTTCTCAGCGCGCGCGGTCCAACTACCATCGGGATTTTTGAGTAAATTATGATTTTGCTGGGTCAGGAAAAATCCTGGCGCAATGGCGTTAACGCGGATGTTGGTTTTGGCAAAATGTACCGCCAGCCATTGAGTGAAATTATTCACGGCGGCTTTAGCCGCGCTATAGGCTGGAATTTTGGTTAGCGGTGAAAATGCACTCATTGATGAAATGTTAATAATTGTGGCATGTGGTTTATCTAACATTTGTTTGCCAAACACTTGACACGGCAATAGCGTACCCAAGAAATTTAATTTAAACACAAAGTCAATCCCATCGAGTTCCAAATCAAAAAAACTGGTGGCATTAGTTTGCTGGCTTAAATCATCAGTATAGTATTCTGCGCTGCTCGTGCCTTTAGGATGATTGCCGCCAGCGCCATTAATTAAGACATCGCAACTACCGAGTCGCTGCTTAATTTGCTCAGCCGCAGTTTCAAGGCTAACGCGATCGGTTACATCGGCATGCACTGCAATTGCAACTCCGCCTGCTAAATTGATTGCGGCAGCTAACTCTTCGGCTTTGGCGAGATCACGACCTAAAATTGCAACTTTATAATCATGTTGTGCCAGTGCATGGCAAAATGCGCTGCCTAAAACGCCGCTACCACCAGTTACAACTGCTACTTTAGATTTATCTTGGATCATTTGTTGACTCCTTAAAATTTTTGTTTTGTTCTTATACTAATTGCATGGTATATCAAGGTGTTGGTATTAAAGCATAATGCTTTATATTATTTATTTTTATCAACACCGTATTTTATAGTGCAATTGATATTAGTTAGGTTACTCCATTGTGTACTTTGGTACTATCAAATTTGTCGTACAAAATATGCCACCATTTTGTGTTTCCGACCACGAGTGAATCAATCCTTTCTGTTACCACCTGCACGAATGTGTGCATTTTGTCCTTAGCCCAATATAGAATTACATGTTGGGATGGCCTTAATGCAGCTCAATAATCGCTGAAAGTTAATAGTTAAAGGTACGAATGGCTAGTTCCATGCCTTTGAGTTCGGCAATGCCCTTCATGCGTCCAATACACGAATATCCTGGGTTGGTGGCTTTACGTTGATCATCGAGCATTTGATGACCATGATCTGGGCGAATTATAATTTCACCGCCAAATTGTTTTTCAACATCTAAAACTGCCTTGACTAATTTAGCTAAATTGGTGCTGCCCGCAATATGCTCATCTTCGTAAAAACTCCCATCGTCTTCGCGTTTAACACTGCGTAAATGGATAAATGGAATCCGTGCGCCCCATGTGCGAATAAATTTTTCCAAATCATTGTCTGCCGCTACTCCCAAGGAACCCGCACAAATATTTAAGCCACAATTGGGTGAGGAGAAATTATTCATGAGTAGGCTAATATCTTGTTCATTACTTAAAATGCGTGGTAAACCAAACATGGGACGTGGTGGATCATCGGGATGAATTGCTACGCGGACTCCACACTCATCGGCAACAGGCATAATTTCCCGTAAAAAAGCGAATAAATGACTACGCAGGCGCTCGGCATTAATTTCACGATATTCTTCGAGTGCAGCGTTAAATTCCTCGAGAGTAAAACTTTCCTCCGCACCAGGTAAACCCGCAATAATATTGCGAATTAAACGTTGCTTAGTTGTTTCATCCATCGCATCAAATACTTTGCGGGCGTGAATTTGCTCTTGGGTGGTGTAATCTAATTCAGCAGCGCGGCGTTGTAAAATATAGAGGTCAAATGCGGCAAACTCAAAATAGTCAAAACGTAATGCTCGCACGCCATTAGGTAGGCGATAGGCTAAATCTGTACGGGTCCAATCGATAATTGGCATAAAATTATAGATGACAATTTTAATCCCGCATTCAGCCAAATTACGAATAGTTTGTTGATAATTACGGATATACTCAAGGTAGTTACCAGTTTGCTTTTTGATGTCTTCATGTACAGGCACGCTCTCAACGATGCTCCAAGTTAGATTGGTCGCTTCGTTATTAATTGCATCCCATTCAACTTCATGTTGGCGTTGCTTAATTTCTGCAATGCTCCACACCGTACCGTTAGGAAGATGATGAAGTGCTGATACTATATCCGTTGCTCCTGTTTGACGAACATCTTGAATTGAAACTGGGTCTTGTGGACCAAACCAGCGCCAGCTATATCGCATATTTATGACCTTTTATAAATGATAGATTTAACTATTTTAATCTCTTTGGGTTTAATTCCTCGCAGCAAGCCGCGAGGTTTAATTAGGGTAATTGTTTATTGTTATAAACTATTTATGAAGTTTATATTATACCAAAACCATGTCTTTTGGTAGTACAGATATTTATTCTTGGCATTATATTAAGATTAGTTATTTGATGGTGCTATTGGTTAATTAAGGGATTAACCAATAGATACCAGAATAACTGCAATAATTGCTAAAATTGCTCCAATTATTTGAGTTATACTCATGGACGTACCAAAAATAAAGTAATTTAATATTAACGTAAGGATTGGGTATAGCGAAGTTAGTACTACCACAATGTTTACATTTCCACCGTAACGAATAGCTAACAAGAACAATAGTCCTCCGATACCAGTTGCTAGGCCTAAACTCATCCCTGAAATTAAATTTAATGGTGCCAGATTTACTCTAAAGCCAATCATACTTAAAGCTATAGTGCTGGAAATAAGATATCCGATGGATGAAAAAAATATTCCAGTATAAGGATCCATGTTTTTTGCTACTACACCATTCATTATTCCCCATATAGAATATGAAAGTAGTGCTGAAATTGCTAAAATTAACCACAACATTTATATTTCCTTTTTTAATTGTTGACGGTGTGGCTCAGTTTCAGCTACATAGTATTTAATTGGCAACATATCTAAACTGGTGCCTTTTATGTTATCAGCAATTTTCTCTGCAATCATGATTGTTGGTGCATTTAGATTTCCTGTTATAATTAATGGCATGATCGACGCATCTACTACACGTAGTGACTCTATGCCGTGTACTTTGCAATCCGTGTCAACTACAGACATTTCGTCATAGCCCATTTTACATGACCCACATGGATGAAATGCAGTTTCTGCTTTGTTTTTGATATATTCATCGAGCTCCTCATCTGTACTATATTGTAATCCCGGAGATATCTCAGTTCCTGTATATGCCATTAATGCTGGTTGTGCTGCTATCTCTCTCGTGATTCGTATAGCATCACGAAACTCTTGCCAATCTTTATCTACTGACATATAGTTAAATAAAATTTTGGGCTTATCATAAGGGTCTAATGAGTTTACGTGCACGTGACCTCTAGATTCAGAACGCATAGAGCCTACATGGAACTGAAAGCTGTGGTACTTAATTGGGTTACTACCATTATAGTTAACGGCAATTGGTAAAAAATGGTATTGGATATTAGGCCATTTTTCTTGGTCATTAGTACGGATAAAACCACCTCCCTCAAATTGATTTGAAGCGCCAAGCCCTTTTCCAGCAAAGATCCACTCTAAGCCAATTTTCAATTTATTTTGTGGTTTAAGTGATGAAGCAATCGAGACAGGTAATTTACATTTGTATTGCATATAGAGTTCTAAATGGTCTTGTAGATTCTCACCAACACCAGGTAAGTTTTTAATTACCTTAATTCCCAATTTTTCTAATAAGCTCTGTGCTGCAACGCCTGAGCGTTGTAAAATTAATGGAGATGAAATTGCTCCTGCACAAATTAATATCTCTCCAGAGCACATATACGTAATACGCTGCGAATTATGAATCACCTCTACGCCAATAGCTTTATTTTTAGAAAAAATTATTTTATCGGTTTGCGTGTGGGTTTTGATCGTAAGGTTAGCGCGTGATTTGGCTATGTCCAAGTAAGCTCTTGCGGTGCTATCTCTTCGTCCAGATGGTGTTGTTGTTCTGTCCATTGGTCCAAACCCCTCCTGCCTATAACCATTGAGGTCATCTGTGCGATGAAACCCTGACTCAACTCCAGCATCGATCATCGCTTGGTACAGTTCATTATTACCATTGACTGGTGTTGTAACGTGCAGCGGCCCATTATCACCATGATAGTCATCACCACCAATATCTCTAGTTTCTGCTTTTTTAAAATACGGTAAACAATGAGCATAAGACCAATTCTCAAGCCCTTTCATTGTAGCCCAGTTGTCGTAATCTAGGGCATTTCCTCGGATATAGCACATCCCATTGATAAGAGAAGATCCACCAAGTCCTTTACCTCGACCACATTCCATTTGGCGATTATTCATGTGTGGTTCAGGAACAGTCTTATAGTCCCAGTTATATCGTTTACCTTGTAATGGATATGCCAATGCTGCAGGCATTTGAGTGCGCCAATCTAGACGGTAATCTGGCCCGCCAGCCTCAAGTAATAATACTTCTTTGTTGCTATCTTCAGTTAAACGAGTTGCCAGAACATTGCCAGCAGAGCCTGCACCAATAATTATATAATCATATTTTTTCATAATTAGACCCCTTTATTTTTGTATAAACACTGATGTGAATTCACCCATTTCTACTTGAACAGATTTAATTCTGGTATAGTGTTCAAGAGTTGTTAAACCATTTTCTCGCCCAATTCCTGATTCTTTATAGCCTCCAACTGGCATTTGTGCTGGCGATTCACCCCAGCAATTAATCCAACATATTCCAGCCTCAAGTTTTGCTATTACTCGATGCGCTAGATTTATATTCTGGGTTAAAACTCCTGCGGCTAATCCTAGATTTGAGTTATTGGCGCGGGTAATAACTTCTTCTTCGCTATTAAAACTTAGAATAGCCATAACTGGTCCAAATATTTCTTCTTTTACGATCGTCATATCATCATTACAATTATCAAATATAGTTGGTTCAATGTATGCTCCTGAAGATAGCGTTGGTGAAGTGTGGCGTTTGCCTCCATAGATGATTGTTGCACCTTGTGATAAACCAATTTTAATGTAGTTTAGGACGCTATTTAGCTGATTAAAATCAACTAGTGGTCCAAAGTTGGTGTTAGGATCTAATGGGTCACCAATTCTAATATGTTGCATTGCTTTCAATAATTTTTCAATAAAAGCAGTTTTGATTGACTCATGAATAAAAACCCTAGTACCATTAGTGCAAACTTGACCTGAACTATAGAAGTTTGCCATCATTGCAACTTTGACCGCTAAATCTAGATCTGTGTCTGGGAAAATAATTAATGGTGATTTACCGCCTAACTCCATCGTAACATCTTTTAATGACGAAAGTGCTGCTTGGGACATAACTTTTTTGCCAGTGTTAACTGATCCAGTAAAAGATATTTTTTCAATTTTAGGGCTTGAGCTTAAAAGGTGCCCAACGCTAGATCCGCCTTGCACAACGTTGAAAACACCATTAGGAACACCTGCTTTGGTAAAAATTTCAGCTAGTTTTAATGCCGTAATTGGCGTTAATGAGCTGGGCTTAAAAATAAGTGCATTACCAGCTGCCAAAGCTGGAGCCGCTTTCCAACATGCAATTTGTAGTGGGTAATTCCAAGCACCTATTCCTACACAAACTCCAAGCGGCTCTCTGCGAGTATATGCAAATGAAGTGCTTCGTAGTGGAATATAAGTTCCTTCTATTGATGTCGCCAGACCTGCGTAGTATTCAATAACATCTGCACCAGTTTGAACATCAACTACAGATGTTTCACTGATCGGCTTGCCTGTATTTAATGATTCTATTTTGGCTAATTCATCATTGCTTTCGCGTAATATTTTAACAGCGTTTAATAAAATACGGCATCGCTCTACAGCGGTCATATTACTCCAAATTTTTTGACCTGCCTCAGCAGATTCAATGGCTAGTTCAACATCTTCTGGACTTGATTGTGTAAGTTCAGCTAAAATTTCACCCGTCGCAGGATTCAAAACTTTTATTACGTCAGTACTGTTACCATTTACAAAGGCACCATTTATATACATTGATTTTAAATTGTTAAACATTATATTCTTTCCTTATTATTTTGAAATTGCTTGACTTTGTCAAGCAATTAATTTTTTAATTATTGCATTGGTACTTATTAATACGTTATTAAAGTTTAATTTACCAGTTAATTTGTTTATTTGGAATACATAAATCTAAGAGCTTATGGTATTTTGCCTCTAAAACATCTTGAGCCGGTAGATTTGGGGTTTTGGAATATAAATCTGCTTTTTGGAACGCTTTCAATAAAGGTAACATTAACCAGTCAAAATCTGAAGCTAGTTCTGTATATGCCATTACTCCGTTTTGTGGGGTATGCCATGGATAAAATGAGTGATAGCGCAAGAGGTACAAACCCTCTGGACAAATTATACTACCTTGTTGCATTACTTCATAAATATATTCATCGTGTCCCCACGTCATATCTACATTATCAAAGCCACAATTACTTTGATATTTGCCAAATCTAGTTTCACTGGACGTGTTATAGGTTTTATAATCTGGGCAATTGGTATAATAACCATTGGTATAGAAAACATTGGACGAGGCAAAAGGTGCTGCAACTGGATAAGTGTCACCAACTACGGCCCATTGTTTTAAACTGCCAAACTTAGGTAACAACATCACTTTACCCAAATCATGGATAAATCCAACTAAAGGAAACCATGACCAATTGGTAATATGACTATATAAAGATTTCAAGGTATGTTTAGCATATAAATCACGCCATTCTTTTGGTAATGCTTCCCAAACAGTTGGCTTAAACAAAACTTTAATCTCTAAATCATCTCGTAGCTCAGTATTATTTAACATTGCAAACTCAAAAATTGACTCTGCCGATTGATAGGCATGAACCACCTGAGGTAAATCATTATCCGGATCACTTTCATCATGTACTTGTTCTAAAAGCTTAAATACTTGATAAACGTCCATTTTACCATGCGCTAACTGTGAATATTTACGCTTATTCTGCGTAACAAAATCGACAGTCTGGTTGGTATGCATTTCGCGATAAGTTCGCTCCACACGATCCTGAAATTTTGAATCGGTGTAATTTCGTAGTTCTCCAAAGTCATCACGACATTCGGTAGAGGTTGTTTGCATAATAATTCTCCTAAAAATATAATAAATAAAGTTAAGCACTTTTTTGACCAAATAAGCGCCTTGGAGGACATTCTTGAGTATTTTGTTAAATCAATTCGAGTGAATCGCATTTAGTTTCAGGTGCTTTTATGTTCTGATTCAATAAGTAATGACGATTCATACAACTTGAGAGTTCAGATGCCATTAATAATTTTTAAAGTAACTTGGTACACTTGCAAAGTTTTCTTTTTTATTTGAGCGTGTACGTATCCATGTCTCAAATTCACGACTATCTTCTTTCATAACTATGACCCGTCCACCTTGTTCAAGAGGGTAAACATATGATCCAATACCTGTCTTACGACCGTATCCAAGTACAATATTATTGAGATATCCAATATAGTCGTTCACGTGGTCATGACCAACAAATACTCCCTCGACATCTTGAGCTTGTTGTAATGCTAAAAACATTCCTGAGTTTACTTTCGGAGATGCTTCTTCTTCTAGTTTTGAGCCAAAAACTTTGCCAGCACGCCATACCTCTTTATATTCAGGCAATGGGATATGAAAAAACATTAATGCAGGATATGGAGTTCCATTATTGTTTTTTGTAAATTCAGTACTTTGCTGAGTATACCAATTAATTTGATTAAAGTGTATCCAGTCATAGCCATCAGCACTTGTTCCATCAGGATTTTTTAAAGTCGAGTTCTCATGTGAATCTAGCATGTATATCAATGCAGATGTTTTATCTTGATTAGATGACTTAATCTGCAAAACATAATTACCTTCTCCGTCAATATTGGATGGTCCAAGTTCAGTTAGAGAATATGGTAATGCGCTTAAATAGCTAATGATTTTTTTACCATCGCCATGTTCATGATCATGATTTCCCATTACAAAAGCCCAAGGTATTTTGCGTTCAATGATTGGTTTCAGGACTTGGTCGATGTCTTTTTCAATAGAAGTGGAACGTGATAAAACATCTCCACTAATTACAACCAGATTAGGGCTTTCCTTATCTAGAATGGTTGACATTGTCAGATAGTTATACTGAGCTTCGCTCATACCAAGCAGGTTATATTTTTTTTTGTCAGGGTCGGTGTGGTGATCCTCGGTATGAATGTCTGTGAATTGAACAATTTTAAAGCTATGATCTTTATTAAACTTTAGGTTTATTGATGATTCTTGAGCATTAGCATAAGTAGATTGTGATGTAATAAATAATAAACTAAGGGACAATCCCTTGAATATTTTTTGGAAGTGTAGCATTTTCATTCACCTTATATATTTTAAAATTTGAATTCTATTTATGATTTTCTTTGTGGAAACCGTAGCCAAAGTTTGGCAATAGTGGCTATTGCGACAAATACAATTTCAATTTTTAACACTAAGTCATGGTGTCCTGCATCGATTAAAACCGAATTACCAATTGTCATGATAAAGTCACCAAACGATAGGATAAATTACCCAAGGGTTCTGTTTCATTAAGCATGGCAAATTCTACAATTGATTCTAAGTAGCGGTTGTTTGCATAATAATTCTCCTAAAAATATAATTAATCAAGTTAAGCATTTTTTTGACCAAGTAAGCGTGTTGGAAGACCTTTTTGAATATTTTGTTCAATTAGTTCAAGTGAAACGCCTTTAGTCTCAGGAACCTTTAAATAGACATAGATAAACACAATTAGCGCGATTATACCGTACATGCTGAAAGTTGCTGCAATTCCTAAAGCATGTAAAATGGTTAAGAAACTCGCCGCAACTAAGAAGTTTGCTCCCCATTGTACTGCGACAACAAAACTCATACAAGTTCCACGTGCATGTAGCGGAAATATTTCTGAAATCATCAACCAAAATAATGACCCAACACTAATGCAATATCCCACAATATAGGTAATTAAGCAAAATAATGCTAAGTATGCGGTAATTCCGCTGATGGTACTACTTAATAAAAATACCATCGTAAATAGGCTTAAAGCTGCAATCATTGATCCAATTAGTAAAAATTTACGCCGGCCAAGCTTGTCAATAAACATTAATGTAATTACAGTAAAGACAAAGTTGGTAATACCCAAACCAAGTGTACCAAACATTTGGGTTGTCGAATCAGAAAAACCAATTTGTTTCATGATGTGTGGGCCATAATACATGACTGTATTGATACCCATAAATTGTTGGAAAACTCCCAGCAGTAAGCCAATAAACAATACTGGACGTAAAGTCTTGCCAAATAATTCGCTGAATTTAGTTTTATTCACATTCAGTGTCGTTTGGATTAAATTTAATTCTTGAACTGCAACTGCTTTACTACCACGAATACGTTCCAGAATTTTTAAAGCTAAAGACTCTTTGCCTTTAGTTAGTAACCACTTTGGTGATTCTGGCATCACTAACATTCCAAGCGTTAGAATAAACGCTGGAATCATACCGCTAAAAATCATTAAACGCCAGTTACCACTTTCGGTTAGTGAGTAGTTTACCAAAAAGGCCAAAACTTGTCCACCAGTTAAGAAGGCTCCATTCCATAAAACTAATTTACCTCTCGATTGAGCGGGGGCAATTTCGGCAATAAACATCGGGGTCGCAAAAGATCCCATCCCAACTGCAAATCCAAGTATAAAACGCCCAATAATTAAATGTTCAATAGTGTTGGCTAAAGCTGCAGCTGTTGTACCAATAATGAAGATTAATCCAGTGATAATCAAAACCTTTTTGCGTCCAAGATTGTCACTTAATTTACCACTAAGTAGCGCGCCAAATAATGCACCAAGAACACATGAACTAACAACCATTTCTAATTGAAAATTACTGGCATTAAACTCAGTTTGAATAAACGGTGATGCTCCAGCAATAATGGAAGTATCAAAACCAAAGAGCAGACCACAGGTTGCCGAGATGCACACGGTAATTAATAAATATGGATTAATTTTAGTCAAGATAATGTCTCCAAAATGCTTATGTGTCAATTACATTTTTAATCTAGCTGTAATTTTGTTAAGTATTTAAGGTTGTTGTTTTTTGAAATTTGTAACCGAAGTTAGGTAATAGTATGAGGAATGCTATTACGACAAAGATAATTTCAATTTTTAACACTAAATCAGGGTGTCCTGCATCGATTAAAACCCCATTACCAATTGTCATGATAAAATCACCAAGTGAGAGAAACATATTGAGTAATCCTTGAAACTCGCCAAGGCGACCCTCAGGTGTTACTCTAGGCAATAAAGTAAATACAATTGGATAAGCCATTCCCATTAATCCAGTCATGATTGCAAATGCGTAAAAGGCTGGTATAGAGTGAGAAATACTTGAGCCAAAGGCAAATACAAATACATCAAAAATTAAAATACCTTGTAACATACGTTTTGGATCAAAGCGATCGACAAATTTTGAAGCAACTAACCCAGCGAGTAATCCTACTGTTCCACCTACACCGAGTGCAGCAGAGAGAGTTTCAATGCTATAACCTTTGTATTTTACAAAATAAGGCGTCATAATTGCACTTAGTGGACCCGTTGCAAGATAGAGGAAAAATATCGCAAAAAAAAGTTGGGCGGCACTTTTATGTTTGAATAAATCAAATTTTAAGACTAATTTATCACTATCTACGCGTTTTTTAATTAATTTATTTTCGCGAAGTGTAAATGGCAAGATTAAAAGCACAGGAACTGCCATTAGTAGGGCAATTGTTATAGTTGATCCAATGGCACCACCACTCTTCCAAATAGTTGCAGCAAAAAAAGATACCGCAATACCACCGATACCAAAGATAAAGCGTGAGAAAAATATTGCAAATCCAGTTTGTTCTTTAGGAATTACTTCGTAGATTAACGTGTAGTATGGACCTTGGAAGAAATTTACTGCAGCATAGGTTATAAAACCTAACATAAATAGAATGGTATAACTTGGTGCATATGCCCATAATATTTGGGAGATGCATGCTACGACTAGACCTACTAAGATCCACGGTGTTCGCCGCCCCCATTTTGAGGTGGTGCGATCACTAAGAACTCCTGCTAAATATTGCACAAATATCCCAGTAAATGGTCCAAGAGCTAATAAAGCTAATACCTTTGTTGCTGAGTCGGTGTAAGTGTAGGCGATCCATGGTGCAATTGTTCCTGATAGTGACCAAAACACCCCAATCCCAAATGCTGGAATCGAAACTAACATCGCATTTTTAAATTTAAGAAAACGCATCATAAAATCTTCCCTATAAAACTTTAAATTACAGTTATTTAATCTATAGTAAATATTTATATTTTAAAACCTGATTTGAAACTGTCAGGATATTAAGTAAAATTTAGATGTTAGATCATGAAGTGTACCTCCTTACTCTAGTCGTTACAGTTTTTATGTTTTATTGGAGTTTAATTTTATAGGTCGCTAATTCAAACACATTTAAATCTAGGCTTAGCTCGTGAACCATAGACTCTTCACCATCATCCCATTCAATTAAATTAGTTTTACAGATTCTAACCGCTTGATTAAAGATGAGCTTGATTGAGCTTTTTCTGCCACGATACTCTACAAAACGCAAGACAAGACTATCTGCATTTTCAGCATGTTTGACAACCTCTAAGCTAACGCCATTTTGCGACTCAATTGTAAATGGCAATTGTGGAGTACTTGCCACAACATGATCTTTGATGATAACTGGGAGCGTATTATAAATACTAGCTTTTATATAAACATCACTGTGCGCTAGATCCGCTGCATGTGGATAAATTGCATAACTAAAGTCATGCTCTCCCATGTCCGCATCTGGATCTGGTGAAGTTGGCGAACGGAGTAAATTTAAATCAATTACATCATCGAATAACTTATGTCCATACTTACAATCATTCAGTAGTGCAACCCCATAATCATGCGTGGATAAATCAGCATATTTCTGAGCAACGGTTTCAAATTTAGCTAAATCCCAGCTCGTATTACGATGCGTTGGGCGCTGAACATAACCATATTGAATATCAAAGCTGGCGCTAGCACCGTGTAAATTAGTTTTAAACGCAACTCGGAGCATTTTATGTTTTTCGTGCCAATTAGCCGTGTTTTTAAAATTTAACAATTTACTATTATGCGCTAACGAAATTTTTTGATTGAAGCTTGAGTTTGAGAATTGGTAGCTAAACTCTAAACTCGATAAAACCTCACCACGCTGAACTTGGCTAGCACTATTGGCGGATAAAGTTTGAACCAACATTTCTTCATAATCATAATCGACATCCCACGCGTCCCAATTACTTGGGCGATCAATGTATAAATTCAATTGATTACCTGAGATTAAAAATTTAAACTGCTGTTCTTTATCATAACCTTCAATAATTTGACCATTATCAGCAAAAGTATAACGAACTAAATCATTCTCTAAAACTAGACCATTGATGCTATCCAGAACATTGGATTCTGTTGGGGTATATTCCAAGTTAAACCATGAATAAGGTGCAATGCCGTGCTTCAGATCTACTACTACTTTATCAGCAAAAAGTTGTGATTTAAGAGTTTCACCTTGGTGGGTAAATTTATTATTCGCATACGCTAGATCTAACTCAAGCGGAGCATCATAATTAAAGCCACTTGAGTTAAACACCACCAAGCTATTATTTTGAGTCACACATAATTTAGAACTAATCCAGTCCAAAATCTGCTCAGCAATCGCAAAAGCTTGGGTGTATTTTTCATGAGCTTCTATATAAACTAACTGAATACTTGAACCCGGGATAATGTCATGAAATTGATTAACCAAGAGTAACGGATATATTTCATGGAATTGAGCATGCGGGTAATCAGCATAACTCAGACATGAGGCAAAGGCTTCTAACGACTTTAACCAATTTTCTAATTTACGATTGGCTTGTTTTATTTTAGCTTGGGAGGTTAAGGTACCACGGTGTAATTCCAGATAGAGTTCTCCAACCCAGCGTTCCAAATTCGCCGTTTCACTCTGAATTTTAGTTAAAAAATCCGACGCTTTGGCAAACTTAACTTTTGGTGCACCCTCGGTATCCGCCAAACGCCGACCATATTCAATATGATCATCTTTAGGACCACCACCGCCATCGCCAATGCCGTATAAATACAAGAATTCATCTAAAACATCATTCTCGCTAAAGCGCTCTTCAGCCGCAATTAACTCTTTTGGCGTTACATAACCATTATAATTATTGGCGGGTAAGAAATGACTTAAAATTTCACTACCGTCAATTCCACGCCACATAAAGGTATGATGTGGAAAGACATTAAATTGATTCCAAGATATTTTCTGCGTTACGAAGTAATCTACTCCTGAAGCTTTTAAGATTTGCGGTAAATTAGCCGAATAACCAAATACATCAGGTAACCAAAGATTATCAACATTTTCACCAAACTCTTTTAGAAAGTAGTTTTTACCCCACATAACTTGGCGAATCATTGATTCACCACTAATTAGGTTACAATCAGCTTCAACCCACATCGCACCTTGCAGCTCAAATTGGCCTGTTTTGACATAGTGTTTAACTTTTTCAAAAAGCTCTGGGTAGTAATCTTGGATAAATTTAAAATGCTGCGGTTGTGAGGCACCAAAAATATATTCTGGGTATTGCTCCATTAATGACATTTGATGGGTAAAAGTCCGCGCGGCTTTACGAATTGACTCTTTAACTGGCCATAACCAGCCAGTATCTAAATGAGCATGCCCAATTGCGTATGCAGTTAAGCTAGATTTATTGGCGCCATTATTAATTAATGAGGCTAATTCATTGCGTGCACTTGCGGCGTTTTGTGGTGTTTCCGCATACAGATTAACCGCTTGATTTAATTTACGCAGAATTTTATTTCTGCGCGGACTGTCTTCAGGTAAATTAGTCATTAAATCAAATAGCACTTCAACATCCAAGAGCAAGTCTTGAACTTCTTGCCGCCAGATTGACAATTTCAAATCATGCGCAAGACCATTAAATTTGCCATGCCGATTGGGCGCATCATCCGCTGGATCTTCATCTCGTTCAATGCCAAATAAACCATTACAAGCAGCTTCCATCCACAGATCAATATTTTCACCACCAGCGGCACAGCTTGTTATTTGGTAACGGTCTTTAACAAAAGCACTATCCCAGGCTGAAGCATTAGTTAAAGCATAAATTGGCACACCATTAGTATCAAAAACTAAAATCTCTCCATTAACCTGAACTCGTGCAACCACCGCTTTACCTGACCATTCAGCTGGAATCGTTGCTCTTAAATGAAACCAAGCACTATCCCAAGCATTTCCCCACGCCTGCCCTTCATTAATTGGAATATAATTTAACTTTTGTCTCTCTTTAAATCCAACCCACTCGGTGGTTTGTGCATATTCAGCTTGCAGTGGAATTGTCTCTGTAAAACGATGTTTCAATAATAAAATTTTAAATTTTTCAACTTTTACTACATAGGTCTTACGTAATTCTTTATGCATGAAGTCTCCTTGCTCTTGGTTAATTTTAATTTGGGATTAGATTGATGTTTCATACATATTTAAGTATTTCAACGCAATGTCTTCGCTAATTCCAGCTTTATAGCAGCCAAATTGTGTAGTTGAATATCCACCTAGGACATTAGCGATTTGCATACATTTGACTAAATCCCAATCATGATAAAAACCGTAGACTAATCCAGCCATGAAATTATCTCCAGCTCCGGTGGTGTCAATCGCGGCAAATTCACACGGCATGGCTACCTGTACTATTTGCTTATTTTGATAACTGATGCTACCATTTTTGCCCACGGTCACTACTGGATATTTCACGTACCGCGCCAAGATTTCAACGGCTAAGTCGATTTCAGTTACGCCAGTTAATTTAAGTGC
>JAIETT010000144.1 GCA_019744945.1 Burkholderiales bacterium | reverse complement strand
TATAATGGTGTTAAACGTCAGGCAATTTATGAAACAAAACCTGGTGATACCTTAAAAGACATAGTGAATTTTGCAGGTGGTATGAATAGTGAAGCTAATGATACGAATGTCTTTATAGAAAATACGGATAGTTCTAACACGCTTGAAGTTAATAGTTTCCCTTGGTCTCAAGCGCAGAATAACTTAGTGAAAAAAAATGAGATTATTCATTTTTTAATTAGTAAAAATCAGTATATAAACAGTGTTGCGGTAATTGGTAATGTTGCTGATCCAACCCGAGTCCCATATAAATCAGGGATGACAGTCAAAGATTTAATTCCTAATAAAGAGGCTTTATTAACATCGTCGTATTATGATGCCGTTGCGTACGGAACATATGGACAAGATAATGCGTTGAGTCAAAAGCGGGTTGAAAAAACTATGCAAGCCATCACATCGGATGATTCAAATTTTGTTTCACCAACCAATGATGGAACAGCAGCAGCTAATCAACAAAATATTTTTGCGGGTGGACAAAATACCTTTCGGGCTGGTCCAGTAACAATTCCAGAGGCGAATATTAATTGGAGCTATGCTCTAGTCGTACGCCCAGATATGAGTAATTACTCTAGCCACATTATACCGTTTAATCTTAAAAAAGCACTTGAAGGTGATCCTAAAAATAATTTAAAATTAAAACCCGGGGATGTAATTAATGTGCTCTCAACAAAAGATGTGCGTACTCCGTCTGCTGGTGGACATGTTTATGTGTTTATTGATGGAGAAATTACTTCACCTGGTGTCTATGAACTTAAAGCAGGACAGACAGTTAAAGATTTAATCGAGTCAGCTGGTGGTGTTACGCCAAAAAGTTATATCTTTGGTATGGAGTTGGCGCGTGATTCGGTTAAAAAACAACAACGTAAGTCACTTGATGCGATGTTAGATATGGCTCAACAGACTTTATTGGCGCAAGCGAGTACCGCGGCGGTAAGCATAAGTAGTCAATCCGTTTCGGGAGGTAATACTACGCAGCTAGTCTTACAGCAACAAAATGCATTTATTGATAAAATGCGTCAAGTTACGCCAACTGGCAGAATTGTCTTGAATTTAGGCTCGTATAAGGCAAGCGTAAATGATATACCGGATGTTGCCTTAGAAAACGGTGATACGATTTATATTCCACCTTTGCCAGATGTTGTGCATTTGATTGGACAGGTGTATAACCCTGCAACCTTTATTTATAACGAGCGTTATTCGGTGAGAAAGTATATTAATTTAGCAGGTGATGAAAATCCTTATGCGGATAGTTCTCAAGAATATGTGTTACGTGCGGATGGCTCGATTTATAGTCGTCAACAAGCAGGTTGGTTTGGTGGATTTGATAATCGCTCCTTAAATCCTGGGGATGTGATAATTATTCCACAACAAATACAACTGGGGAGTAATATGCAACTGGTTTTAAATATAACTCAAATTCTAGCAAATACAGCCCAGACGTTAGCATTATTTTCAACATATAGGCCTTAAATAATGAGTACTCCTAGTAAATCAATAGATTGGTTAAAAGCCTTTGAAGCTTTAAAACAAAATTTTAAATGGATGGTTAGTTTAATTCTAATTGTGACTAGTGTGGCACTAATTTATAGTGCTACATTGCCAGCAATATTTACGGCCAGTGCTTTGATTAATCCACCCAAATTAAGTGATGCCGCTACCAATCTTGGTGGTGTACTTGGTGGTGGTAGTCTTGCTGCTATTGGTTCTGATAATTCGGTGAATATAACTATCGCATCGTTAAATACTAATCGTGTAAAAGATTTATTGATTAAAAAGCATGATTTGATGGCGCGCTGGAAAGTTGCAAATATTCAAACTGCGCGTGGTATGTTAGCTGGAATGGTGAGCTTTGTACCAGATAAATTTTCTGGGTTTTTAGCAATTAATGTTGACTCAACTGATCCAAAACTGGCGGCTGAAATCGCAAATGGCTATGTAGATGCCTTGTCACAAGGGATTAGTGATGTGGCAAATAATAAGACTATCCAGCGTTATGATTTTTATCGCGAGCAAATGCTCATTGAGCAAAAAGAACTGAATAAAGCGGAAAGCGCGGTGAAGGCGTTTAATCTTAGTCATGGTATTACGGCTGGTCAGCAGTCGCAAGTTATTTCTGGAATTGTTGCACAGTTAAATGGTCAATTGGTAGCAGCTCAAGCCAATTTAAGCACAATGGCAGCATATGCAAGCCCAGATAATCCAGATTATAAGGCCGTGCAATCAACGGTTGCGAGCATTAAAGAACAGTTAAACAAAATTAATGGTCAACAGAGTTACGGCGATGATGCAGTTCCAACTAACTTGGTGCCTGCATTATCTCAAGAATATGTGGGTTTAATGCGTAATCAAGGTATCCATGAAATGGTGTATAAGGTTTTGGTGAATCAGTTTGAGGGCTATAAGTTTGACTTTTTAATTTCTCAAGCGCCAACACCAATTCAAGTTATGGATAAGGCCGATGTCCCATTAACTAAATCTAAACCCCATAAATTTAAAATTGTTTTTGGGGCTTTCTTAGTTAGCACGTTGCTCTCTTTGATATTTATCTTGTTGCGTAATCGTAAGCTGTTGATTAAACATGGAGCTTAACTTATGGGATTTTAGTAATGCTTGCATTGCTATGATAGTTACTATTTTAATTTGTTATCGGTTTAATTTTAGTAATAAAATATTATACTTACTAATATTTCATATATTTTTGATTTTTGTAATAGATGCTGCAATTCCTTACTCTTATATGCCAGATCAATATCGTTATTTGTGGGCAGCAAGTGACTTTAGACATTTATTTACTTCATTTGATTTTGCCAATGTTTATTACGCCTCAATGTTATTTGCTTTTTTACCATTTCCTGTTTTTATTGAATCAATAAAATCTTTGGCATATATTAATTATTATATCTACTTGTGTTTGTTTTTATTTATGTTATTTAAATTTAAATCACCTGAAGTTAAGCTCAAGTTTAAGTATTTTTATTTTTTTTATCCAACTTTGATTTATTATACTAGTTTCGGTACTCGAGATAGTTTAATAATGGCCGCAATGTTTCTATTTTTGTATTATATGTTAATTGATTTTTCGTTGATTGTCATGGGATTGATGATGTTAGTCCTCATCTATATTAAAGGTCAAAATGCATGGTTGTTGTTACTCACTTTGGGGCTATATGTTATTTTGAGAATTCCATTTCGAGTAATGCGGTTGATATTTTCATTTGGCTATATTGGGCTTATAGTGGTGTTAGCTATACAATTTGGGAGTGATATATTATTTTTTAGGATGGCGATGTTTCGCGAAGATACTGGGCTTTCGCCATTATTATATATGCCAGATTGGTCGTATATGGATTTATATCGAGTATTCTTTGCTCCATTCTTTTTTGATGCCAGAAATCCAATGCAAATGATACAATCCTGTGAAAATTTGGGACTGGCGATTGCTATTTATAAATTATACCGTTATTTAAAAAAAGTAAAAGTTGACAGCTGTAAACTGATTACGATGAATTTCTTTGTAATTATTAGCGCTTTATTGTATTCATGTGTTGTGTTTAATTTTGGAACTTTAACACGATATAAGTTTCCATTTGTTTTTTGCTGGGTGTTTATTATGTTGTTATTGGCGGATAAAACAAAACAGACTGAAAATTCACCGAGCTCAATATGCTAGAATGTCAGCAATTACTGAATTCAACTTTTTGATACAGAGCTGAATTAATTAAATTTATAAATTTAGAAGTAGAGTAAAAAATGAAAAAAGTAGCATTGATAACAGGTGTAAATGGTCAAGATGGCTCATATTTAGCTGAATTGTTGATTAAAAAAGGCTACGAAGTTCACGGAATATTACGGCGGAGCTCAATCTTTAATACTCAACGTATTGAGCATTTATATCTTGATGATCTAGTTGAAAATATGCATAAGCATCGCAAACTTCATTTGCATTATGGTGATATGACGGATTCAACGTAGCTTATTAATATTATTAAAAAAACTCGACCCGATGAAATTTATAGCCTTGCTGCACAATCAACTAATGCAGAGTTAATTGATCTAAATGGATTGTTTGTTGGGAATCATCAGATTGATATAAGAGAGCAGATAAGTTATTTAGCAAAAATAGCCTAAAAATATTTGTCTGGAGCTTTAAAATATGAAGTGGGTAATATTAGCCAATAATTAACAAATCCCAGTATATAAGATAAGGTTTTTAAAATGATAAGCGTAGTTAAATATTTTCCCAGGCAAAAAATTTTGAGGATTATCGAGTTACGAAATGAAAAATAACTTTTCAAAAAGCATCTTCTATAGTTATGTAAGTGTATTACTTACATCTTTGATAGGTTTTATTACAATCCCATTATCTTTAAACTATTTTGGCAAAGATTTATTTGGCTTGTTGTCAATAACTAGCGACACATTGGCTTATTTGGCCTTATTTAATTTTGGTATTCCTATTGCAACTGCCACAATATTTGCAAAGTTAGTAAGCTTTAAAAAACAAAAGACGCTAATAATAAAAGCCCAAAAATTATTATTCATCTTAGGGCTTATAATGATAGCACTGATATCTATATTTGGAGCTGTTTTTCCTAATTGGATTAATTTTATTTCTAATTTGAATGAGAATATAACACCTATTGCAAAGTTATTTATTAAAGTAAGTCTTATTTTTTTCATTATTCGATTGCCGTTTAGTTTATTTACACAGTTATTGATTTTTATAAATCGTGTATATCTAGCTAAACTGATTGAAATTTTATCATCTTTTTTAGCCATAACCAGCTTACTATGGGTGATTTGTTTTAAGTTAACTATTGTTCAATATGCAGTTATTAGTGGTTTTATTTCTTTGGTTCCATTGTCTTTATCCATAATTATTTTTATGGGGGTTTGGCGAAAAGAGTCATGGCAAAGCGTAGAATCTAGCAATGAGGATGAGTATGTTAGTTATTGGCACTTGATGAATAGTAGTTTCTATTTTTTTCTTAGTGGTATTGGTAGTTTAATTATATGGAATACCGATAGCTTGGTAATTAGTCACTATTTAGGGTTAGGTGAAACCGCGTCGTATGCGATAATGTTTAAATTTTTTACAATGTTGTTTATGATAATTACTCAGCTATTAAATATTGTGAAGCCTTTATATCCAAAACTGCTCAAGGAGGGCAAGTTTGATTTATTGATTAAGTTATTTGATGGCACAACTAAATTTTTTCCTATAATAGGTGGGTTAATTTTTATTTTACTATTTGGATTTTTTAAAGATTTTGTGATTTTATGGACTCACAGCTCAACAATTTTTATTGGCTATTTATCTTGTTTTGCTATGGGTTTATATTGCTATTTTTTATGTTCGAGTGTTATTCCATATTGGGTTATGGCATCATTGAATTATTCAAAAGAAATTTGTTTATTAACTATTTTAGATGCTGCTATTAATTTGAGCCTTTCAATTTACTTGGTTACTAAGATTGGCGTTGCTGGTGTAGTATTTGCTACGTTAATCTCTCATTTTATTACTATGTTTCTACTAGTGCCAATTAGATTGGATAAATTATTACCTGGTCTTTTCAGGTTTGATTTTTTATATGTAGTGAAGCATTTATTTTTTGCTACGGCTCCAGCTGGTTGTGCAATATATTTTTTAAATTTGTTAGTTATGAGCTATACTAAAATAATCATCTTGATCGTGATTTGTGTGTGTTATATTTTTATTAGTCTTATAATTCTAGGTAAGCAAAATATTATGGATTTAAAGCAGTTAGTTAATTTATTAAGATTGCATAACTAGTTCTGATTGGGTATTTTGTTGGTCATGAATTAAAATTTACTATTTCGTCTGTTATCAATGTTTTAACAGATTGTTTTTATGGCACCTATTTTAATAGATGCTTGATTTAAATCTTAAGAAATCCATATGTGGAATTGCAAAACGGTACTTTATAGAAGATAAATTTTTGCAAAATTGGAATATTCAGCAATTGTAAATTAATTATTTCAATATATTACGGGTGACATGAGAGTAGCTACAATTTAAGAATGGATAAAGATAAATTATGAAAACGTATGATTTTTTTGCCTATCAAGATAATTTTGCGATTAATCAACTAGTTAATTCTAATTTGATTTTTGGAAGCTTGTTAGCCAAGAAGCCATTAGTTAGTATAACTATTCCTACATTTAAGCGCCCTGAGTTATTACAGGAAGCGATTGAGAGCGTTTTAAGACAACGTGATTTTAGTGACTTTGAAATAGTAATCGTTGATAATGACAATGAAAGATTATATACTGATAAAATCACTAAGTTTCTTTTAGAAATAAATGATAAAAGAATTCGTTATTATATAAATGAGCAAAATATTGGAGTATTTGGCAATTGGAATCGTTGCATTGAGCTAGCCACCGGCACTTGGATGACGGTATTAAGCGATGATGACATACTGTTGGATAATTATTTAGTAACCCTAACGAATGAGATTAAACTGGATAGTAGTTTAAATAGAGTTGAGTGTAGATATAAACATTTTACAGATAGTGCACACCTCAAATTTACTGAAAAGCACTTAAAATTATTTAATTTAACAAAAAAAATAGTTGGTGAAAAGTCTTATGTAAATTTTAAAATGTATTTATTTGGAAATTTTACAGGACCTCATTCACAGCTATTTAAGCGAAATTTAGCTTATAAAATGGGTGGATATAATCCAGCTTTTAATCCAATTTCAGATTATGTATTTAATATTAAATATTTATATCATTATCCGAATGGAGTATTTATAAATGAGTACTTGTGCGGTTATAGATTTGCCGTCAATGCCAGTCAAACTAAATTGGTTAGGGTTGGCATGTATGTATGGAATAGAAGGTTAAGGGCATTTCTGCTAACTAAAAATCCATCAAAGTTTCATGGTTTATTAGTCGCGCTGCTTAATTATATGGATCTTGATTTAATTAGAACTAATAACTCTTGGCTACATAAAGTAATCATGAAGCTAAGCGGCAGATTTTGTTATTTAGTTAGTTTAATGAATCGTGTTATTCTTCACGCTGGGTAAAGTAATGGTATTGCAAACTAATTATGCATGATTAAGGAGAGTAATTCTTGCAAAATGTAAAGAAACGGATTCAAATAGAGTGGCTGCAATCTTTACGTGGCGTTGCCGCGGTTGGGGTTGTATTATATCATTACTTAGGTAAAACGGTTGAAACTGGCAAGTATTCTTACTTGTTTGGTATTGGACGTTATGGAGTTCCATTGTTCTTTATTATTAGTGGCATAGTCATGTATATTTCAGTATTAAATTATCAACCGCAATTGAAGTCAGTGGTAAAGTTTTTAATCAATAGGCTTATTCGGATTTGGCCTCTATATTTTATAGCTACGTTTATTCAGAATAGCGATAAGGTATTTTCTGTGGATATGTTAAAGTCGATGATGTTTTATCCACTACGGCATGGTGATATTATCTTAGGTCCTCCAGTATTATCCCTTCAAGGATGGACTTTAAATTTCGAAATGTATTTTTATCTAATATTTGCACTCGCTTTATTTTTTAAACATCGTATCTTTATAGTGTCCATCTGGAGCTTTTTTGTTTTGATTGTACTTCCTAAGATTTTAACTGGGGGATTTATTTTCAGTTTTTATATCGTTAAATATCCACCGTTAGAACCAGTTTATTTAAATCTTATTATGCTGCCATTTATTCTTTATTTCTTATTTGGGTGCTTTATTGGTAAAGTAT
Source organism: Burkholderiales bacterium (assembly GCA_019744945.1). GTDB lineage: Bacteria > Pseudomonadota > Gammaproteobacteria > Burkholderiales > UBA11063 > Aquella. The sequence continues at coordinate 7,774 of JAIETT010000144.1, read as the reverse complement.
ATTTAATCAATAATAACTTCAATAATAGTGATCATTGGTTGAGAAAGGCTAAATATTTAATTAAACCATTATTAGTTTTATCTATGTTTATATTTGTGTACGCTTCATATGTTTCTTATATAACACAGTCTGTTGTCTCAGGGATTGGTTTGCTAGCAACGATTCTGCTCTTGCTGACTGTTGTTTTTGGTGAAAAGCTCCGAATTATTAATGTTCCTCCTCGAGTGCTCTTATTACTCGGTAATATGTCATACTCTATTTATGTCTGGCACTCTTTGCCTATGACGTTGTTATCACTGGATACTGATTTTAGTATAATCAAATTTATATTCTCAATCTCATTAACTCTAATTATTTCATATGTTTCTTACCTGTTGATTGAGGTTAAGTTGACTAAGTTTCTTAAAATTAAGCTGCTTTCAAGATTTGGGTAGATTAAAATAAATTGTTATGCGTGAATTTTATAGGTGAAAGAACCAATGAAAAAAAAATTAGTATCCGTAATTATTACAACATATAATAGACCATCGGAAGTCTTGAAGCAAACTATTCCGTCATATCTGATGAATGACTGCATTGGTGAGGTTGTAATTGTCGATGATGCATCTACTTTAAATTCAGATGCTACAATCATGGAATTACAAAAACAGTTTCCACAAATTAAATACATAAAAAAAACAGTAAATGCAAAATTGCCTGCTGCAAGAAATACTGGAATAACCAATGCTAAATATGATTACATTCATTTTGGTGATGATGATAATATCATTATGCCACATGCAATTGATCTTGCTTTAGCTACAATGAATGAATACGGTGCTGATGTGGTTGGAATTAGACCACTATTATTAGACTCTATGGAAGAGTTAGATAATATTCCTGAATTTTTGCATAAGTATGACCAAATGAATGGTGAACTAGTGGATATGAGTAAATTAAAGGCTAATTTTTACTTAAATCCTGGAAAAGTTATTGAAGTCCCGCTTTGCCATTCGGCTTTTTTAATCAAGGCGGATTTAGCTCGTTTGGTTTTGTTCGATGAAAAAATCCTTGGTAATGCTTATCGAGAGGAAACAGATTTTTTAGTGCGAGTTAAAGCAACTGGAGCGAAAATAGTATTTAATCCATTTATTTATACTTTAAATTTACCTCGGGATGTAGCTACTGGTGGTTGTCATAGCGGTCCCAAGTATTCGTGGTACATCTGGGCGATGAGAAATAATTGGTACTTCCTTAATAAAAATCATGCAATATTAAAGAATGTTTTTGGTGTTAAATCAAGTCCATTAGTGTTGCAGTTTTATTTTATTCTGGATTTTGCTCAGCGTGGAGTAAATAAATTATTTCGTAAATTGCTTAAGGTGAGTAATTTTGAATAATTACAGAAAAGATATTGAGGGTTTACGAGGTCTGGCTGTTATTTTAGTGGTTCTATACCATATAAACGATAATCTAATATCTGGTGGGTTTATTGGAGTTGATGTTTTCTTTGTTATTTCTGGGTTTCTAATTACTAGTATTGTATGTAATGACATTCTGAATGGTGAATTTAAATTTAGTTCTTTTTATGCGCGAAGAATTAAAAGAATTTTACCGCTTATGTTTGCGATGGTTTGTGTTGTTTTTATAGTTGGGTATTTTTTATTAATAATGAATGATCTTTGGGATTTGGCTGGTGCAAGTAGAGCGAATCTTTTTTATGTATATAATTTTTATTTGCTGCGACATTCTCAAGATTATTTCTCTCTTTCTTCCCAACAACAGCCACTATTACACACATGGTCTTTGGCGGTAGAAGAGCAGTTTTATTTTCTGCTGCCGTTAACTTTGTTTTTATTAAGTAAAATATCTAAAGATTTAAAAATAACATTGATTACATTTACGTTTCTCTTTATGCTATCGTTAATGTTTTCTATTTATTGTATAAATTTTCACCAAAATGATTTATCTATTGTTGGCTATTATATGTTATCCTCACGAGCATATGAGTTGTTATTAGGTTGTATATTAGCAATAACCATAAATAAATATAAAGCAAGGTTTCAGTTATGGTCTGGTTGTAATAATTATGTTCCATCTTTACTTTCATTACTTGGTTTAGTATTAATTATATCATCTAGCGTGTGTTTAACGTCTAAAGATAACTTTCCAGGATTACTTGGATTGTGGCCTACCATTGGCGCTGGTTTTTTTATATTAGGTGGTTCTTTGGTGCAAAATAATATAATTGCAAAGTTATTGTCTAATAAAATAATCCTAGGCTGTGGAGTTATTTCGTATTCTTTATATTTGTGGCATTGGCCAGTGTTAGCCTTTTATCGCTATGAAACCTCAAGAAGTGATATGGATCTAAAAACGTCATTATTCTTAATCTTTATAATTGTGTTATTATCAGTGGTGACGTACATATGTATAGAAAAACCTATAAAAAAGCAAAAAGCACAATTTAAAATAATCTTTGTAAAGTATCAATTAATTCCGATAGTTTTGTTATTGATACCGATTAGTTATGTTTATAGATTGCACGGTGTAGTTTATCGGCCAGGAACGAATAAAGTTTTATTAGCTGAACAAGAGTTTCCTCATGGATTTTGTTTTAATGAGGTAACTGGAAATTGTGTTTTTGGTCTTAAAGGTCCTAAAGCAACGGTTGCCGTATTTGGTGATTCACATGCCGCATCATTGAGTCCATTTTTTAATGAGATAGCAAAAAACAATCAGATGAGCATTCATATTATGTCGGCTGGAACCTGTGTTCCTTTAGTTTATAGAGATAATAGCACCTATATACAAAATGCAATCAACCTTGCAACTTCTCATAAAGCGGAATGTAAACATGAAATGGAATTTTTGAAAAGCAATCTTGATGAATATCAGACCATAGTTTTAATTGCATCGTGGGGTCCATATCTTTCTATTCAAGGTGTTACTAATGAATTAATTTATACATTAAATGATTTAAAACGTCGGCATAAGCATGTAATTATTGTAGGTGATATTCCTCGGTATCAAGATAATGGTTCGATTGAACACATACAAAGAAGAAATCTCCTTAATTCGTACCTAGGTGATATTGTAAAATCAAACTTTACTCCGCCTGTTGAATCTGACACAACGAATGATATAATAAGATCAATATCAGAAAAATACTCAAACGTATATTTTTTGGATACGCAAAAAGATATAACTTCACAAATAAAAAGCTATCCATTTTTAAATAATTATTTGCTATATGTTGACTCGAACCATTTAAATGTAACTGGTTCAATAATGTTAGCGCAATTTTATGCGACACAAGCAACGTATAGAAATTTAATTAATGTCATGGCGATTAAATAGTAATTATGCAGTTAGGCGCTTAATCATTATTTATTAATATTGATCGTTAATCGTTTATATATTGATTTGGCACATCATCAGAGGAGGTTTATGTTAGTTAATAAACAAAAGAAAATATTTATTGTTTCTATCCATGGTACTTCAAATGCTGGTGGCGTAGAACGTGTAGTGTTTTATCTTGCTAGAGTTTTTGCTAATTACGGTCAAGTAATTATTGTCAATAAAGAGATGATTCAATCTTACTGGCTTACCAAATATTTTAGTAAAATTTTGCCTGCTAGACTTTTTAGAGCTATATTACCGATCTTAAACGCTCTATATCTTATGGGTAATGCTAAGCATGAAGACCTAGTTGTTTCAAATGGCTATCAGTTGATATTGTATCCAATTGATTATTTGTTTGTGCACGGTAATATGCTTGGTTTACTTCGTGCGGTTTTCCCTGAGCAAAAAATTTGTTTGAGTGCTATCTACGAGTTCATGGCAGGGAGATTTGCCAAGAGAATTATTGCAGTTTCGCAAAATGCCAAATTACAGTGGCAAAACTATTACCACTTGGAAAATAAGGTGATTGATGTTGTAAATAATTGTGTTGATAGCGATGTTTTTATTCCTCAAGCTAGAGAACATCAGAAAATTAGAGTCTTATTTGTAGGTCGTTTGGATAAAACGAAAAATCCAGTAAAGTTATTAGAACTGGCTAAGATGATTGAAGATTATGCGGATATGGAATTACATATTATTACAAATAATGGTGATGGAGTGGCAAATTTTGCGAATTTGAATAATACAAAGACTCAAGTAGGGCTTGATTTTAGTCAAATCAGTCATGAATATAATAAATGTGACGTGCTGTTTTTTCCTTCGTTATATGAGGGATTTGAAATGGTCACGTTAGAGGCCTTGTCGTCAGGAATTCCTGTTATTGGTAATAATGTTGGAGCTGTTAGAGAGCTTTTTGTGGCTGGCGTCAATGGAGTTTATTTAATGGAAGAAGATTTTATTGAGCAAATTAGGTCTGTTGCGCAGCAGTTTTTTGATTATAATCATCGAATTAGTTTACATAATAGCATTTGTGAATTTTTTTCTATTCCTGTGTATATGAGTAAAATTGCTACAATAATTAATACGTGATAAAGTTGTTAAATCTTGAATTCAAGTAAAGTATAATGTCTAGTCTTGGAGTAAATGTGAAAAATATATTAATAATCAAATTTGGTGCATTGGGTGATGTAGTTAGAACGTCATTTTTTTTAAAAAATCTTAAATTATCTGGTAATAGAATTGTATTTTTGACCCATGATAATTCATTGGATTTGTTAAGATTTAATCCATATATTGATGTACTATTGCTTTCTAGCTTTAGTCTGGAACGGTTAGCTGGATTTTATTTTGATGAAGTTTACTCTTTAGATGATGAACGAGAAATATTGGACATGATTCCAAAGTTGACATATAAAACTTTACATGGTGCATTCATTGACGATGAGAATAAAATAAACTATACAGATAGTCTTTCATACTGGTTTAATATGGGGTTAGTTTCACGACTTGGTAAAAAACATGCTGATGAATTAAAAAAATCTAATCAACTTAGCCATGCGAAAATATTTAAGGCTATTTTTGGTGGTGAAGCATCTCCTGAGTTTTTTAATTCAGGTTATATTGAAGGTGGCATTAAGGAAAAAATCCCACTATTGCGTTCGAATGATATAATTAAAATTGGGATAAATAGTGGTTCTGGCGGGCGTTGGGAATCAAAGGCATTGCCTATTACTGAAACACTGAAGTTAATTAATCTGCTTTTAACCGCTGGCAATGCTAGAATTAGGGTTTTCCTGTTAGGTGGTGATGCTGAAGTAGAGCGGCATAAGTATCTTTATAATTCAATTGAGCGCGAAGGTTTAGTGGATACTGGTAATTCAAATAGTTTGTTAGAATTTGCTGCAATTATTAAAGCAATGGATTTTATTATTAGTAGTGATAGTTTGGCTTTGCATCTAGCTATTGCTCAAGGTGTAAAAAATTTAAGTTTTTATGCTCCAACCTCCGCCGCTGAAATTGAAACCTTTGGAACTGGCTTGAAAATCCATTCCTTGTCTGAAGATTATTGTAGTTATAAAAAAGATACAGATAATTCAACCATAACGGCCGAGAGGCTTTTTGTAAAATTAATATCCAATTTATGGATTGAAAAATAGAATGAATAAAATATTATTGGTTAGTTTGGGGCGAGCAACTCCACCAATTGAATATGTATCTGAGATTATAAAGCGACTTAGTCCTCAAATTGATCTTACGCTTATGGTTGCTAAGTATTCTGATTACAATTGGGAACAGTTGGGTGAAGTTAAAATGAAGCGATATATTACATATAAAAATAAGTATCAATTTATTTTAAATACAATTTTATTATATCCGTGTTTATTGTTTAAAATATTAATCGGTTTGTTGTTAAAGAGATATGATGTTTTATATCTTCCGTGTTTTCATCATTGGGAATATGGAATTATTAAGCTGTTTCGTTTATTTAATAAAAAAGTAGTTTATACTGTTCATGACGGCGTAATGCACTATGGTGAGGAGGATCGACTAAGTCAGTATATACTTTTTTCATCTATTAAATCAGCGACTAATCTTATTTGTTTAACTGAATATGTTGGCAAGCTAATTAGAAATCAAGTCACCAATAATGCAAAAATTCATGTTATTCCTTTAGGGCTTCATCAATTGCAAGGAGTCATTCGTTGTAAAGAGAGAAAGTTAAACCCAATTATTTCATTTATTGGAAGAATTTCAAAATACAAAGGGGTTGAAAATTTAGTAGCAGCGATTAATTTATTAAATGTAAATTTTGACAAAGTTATTATAGCTGGGAAGTCAAATTATTCACACAACATTGTATCTGGTGGCAAAATTGAAATTATTGATAAATGGCTGTCAAATGAGGAAATAGTTCAAATTTTGAATGTTACGGATATTCTCGTCTTGCCTTATGTTGAGGCGACTCAATCTGGCGTTTTAACGTTCGCTATTGATGCTTGTATCCCTGTAGTAATGACTAATGTAGGTGGTTTGAAAGAGCAAGTTGGGGATGGTTGCGCGGTATTTGTAGATTCTAACCCTGTGTCTATTGCTGATGGGATAAGTAAATTAATCAATGATGATACTTTATACTACTTAATGCAAAAGAATTTATTTAACCGGCTGAAACTTTATGACTGGCAAGCAATTAGCGACTCTGTTAGTTATGTTTTGATGGATACTTCACAATGAAGAAAATCATGGTGTTAGCATTGGGTAAAGCAGATGCAGGTTGTGGTAAGTACGCATTAGAGATAATTAAACGCTTAGCTATAAATAATAAAATAATTGTTTTTAAATCAGTATATTCAAAATTTAACTGGCTGAATTTAAATAGTGGTAATGTGACATATAGCAATATCATTACGTATCGTAGTAAATTTGAATTTATTCTAGCTACAATATTTATTTACCCATTTTTACTGGGTAATATATTTGGCAAACTTTTATTTGGTAAAGTAGATGTGCTTTATATTCCATATTTTAATCCGTGGGAATATTTTATAATAAAACTTTTTAAATTGTTTAATAAAAAAGTGGTTTATACTGTACACGATGGAGTCATGCACTATGGGGAGCGCGATGTAATTCAAGAAAGGTTACATTTTGCATCGATGGACAATGCGACAGATGTGATTTTTTTGACTAATTATATTAAAAATTTGGTGTTGTCCCATTCTCAAACTAATGCTAACATCCATGTAATACCACATGGTATTTTTAGTTTGGATGGTATTCTTCGACATAAACCCGTCCCATCTAAAAAAAAGTTATCAATTTTATTCTTGGGTAAAATTTCAAAATATAAGGGTATTGAGTTATTGTGTCAATCACTAGATTTATTGGATTATTCTGTAATTAAAAAAGTCGTTATTGCTGGTAAATCTAACTACGAGATCAGTTGGTTAAGTCACCTGTGCTTAGAGGTTCTTGATAAGTGGCTATTAGAAGAAGAAATTGTTGCGTTATTAAATAACAGTGATATTCTTGTGTTACCATATGTTGAAGCATCTCAATCTGGAGTTGTTACTTTCGCTATAGATGCTCAGATTCCTATAGTCTGCACAGATGTAGGAGGTTTAAAAGAGCAAATTGGTTCTGATGCAGCAGTTTTCGTTGAGCCCAATGCACAATCTATTGCGGATGGGCTTAACTTATTGGCAAGTGATAAAAAATTATTCAATGATTTACAAAATAATCTAGCTTTAAAGTCGTCTCAATTAAGTTGGTCTGGCATAGCTTTTGAAATAGAGCAAATCTTAGTTGAGGAATAATTGTGTGTGGAATAGCTGGCTTTATAGATCAATACTCAAACTATGTGGCTTCGAATGTTGCTACTTCGATGGGTAAT
>JAIETT010000143.1 GCA_019744945.1 Burkholderiales bacterium | reverse complement strand
TTGAATTGGTTGCGGGGGCTGGATTTGAACCAACGACCTTCGGGTTATGAGCCCGACGAGCTACCAAGCTGCTCCACCCCGCGTTTGTTGAGATCGTTATTATGCCGCATAACACTATCATCTGTCAAGCTTATTAGTCGTCATTTTAAAATTAAGCCCGAATAACCCATTACATTTAACTGATGCAACTAGATTAAACCTAGTTACATCAGTGCTAAAATCAAAATTGCTTATTTCACACATTTATTAATTAATTTTGCATTGCACCATCAATTATGACGCTAAGTACAAAGCTTCAGCGTATAATCATGTTATCAAATAAGGTTATTTTTAATTACGTTACTATTTTTGGAGATTTAAATGGCTATTCCTACCCCACACATAGAAGTTAAAGAATTAGGTATTATTGCTGAAACAGTTCTGATGCCTGGTGATCCGTTACGTGCAAAATTTATTGCTGATACTTTTCTAACTGATGTAGTTCAGTTTAATAATGTGCGCAATATGTTTGGTTACACAGGTAATTACAAAGGTAAAAAAGTTTCGGTAATGGGCAGCGGTATGGGTATGGCAAGCATTGGCATTTACTCATATGAATTATATGCATTTTACGGTGTTAACGACATTATCCGAATTGGCTCGGCGGGTTCTTACGATAAAGATGTTAAGGTTTATGATGTAATTTTAGCTAAAGATGCGTGGAGCGAATCATCGTATGCCAAAGCACAAAATGGTTTTGAAGGTGATGTGATTGAACCATCGGCAGAGCTTAATGCCGAAATTATGGCAACTGCAGCGCGCATTGGTACAACCGTAAAAGAAACTCGGATTCACTCATCGGATGTTTTCTATCGGGCAAAATTTGATATTTATAAAGAAATTCATGCTGACCATGGTTGCGCTTGCGTTGAGATGGAATCGTTTGCGTTATTTGCAAATGCTAAAGTATTAAATAAACGTGCCGCTTGTGTTTTGACTATTTCAGATTCATTAGTTACTCACGAAGCAACCTCAAGTGAAGAGCGCCAAAACGCATTCACCAAAATGATGGAACTAGTCTTAGAAAACATTAAATAAATCCTATCAACTCAATAAAAGATGCTTTTTTAGTATCTTTTATTTTATCTAGACATCCTCAAGATAGTGGCTCAAATCAGTCTCAATATGCGATAATTGCGCCATAAACCGAACGAAAACACCGTAAAACCTCAACCGAGGAACTCTCAAAAACACGCTCTACGTTGTTGCAGCATTTAGCAAAGGATCATCAATGAGTCAATTTATTCCATTCAATACCATCGACATTAATTACCTAACTACCCAACTCGAGCAAAAAATCACTAACGTGCATAACATTGTCGCCGCAATCGAAGCCTCACCAATTAGTACGTGGCAAACCGTGGTTGCACCCATTCATGCTAGTTTGTATGAACTTAATTTCACCTGGGGAATTGCGGAACATTTACAGAGCGTTAAAGATAGCCCAGAATTACGCGAGCTACATGAAAAATATCAACCGATCGTCACCGATTTATATGTTAATTTGGGACAAAATCAACGCCTTTACCAACATACTCAAGCAGTAAAAGATCAAGAATATTCAAATTTAAATGCAGAGCAACAAAAAGTTCTCGATAATGATTTGCGTGATTTTCGTTTAAGCGGAATTACCCTTGAAAATGACAAACAACAAGAGTATAAGCAAATTCAAACTAAAACTTCAGAATTGAAAACTAAATTTGATCATAATGTATTGGATGCTACCGATAGTTATGTCAAATACGTAACCCTAGACGAATTAGCTGGCGTCCATGCCGATAGCATCGCCATGTATAAAGCGCAAGCTGAGCAAGCCAATGCAGATGGCTACAAAATCACCCTGCACATGCCAAATTATTTACCGATTATGCAATACGCAAGCAATCGAGAACTACGCTGTGAACTTTATCAGGCTTATGTAACCCGTGCCAGCGAGCTTAGCATGGATGGAAAATTTGATAATTCGCCGATCATTCGCCAAATTTTAGAATTACGCAGCCAAAAAGCGAACTTATTGGATTTTAAAACTTATGCCAATTACTCGCTATATACCAAAATGGCAGAAACACCTGAACAAGTGCTGGATTTCTTATATCAACTCGCGCATAAATCACGGGTCTATGCCGAACACGATTTAAATGAATTACGCACTTTTGCACAACAATTGGATGGCATCAGCGAACTTCAAGCTTGGGATTTAGCCTACTATAGTGAAAAACTGCAAGAGCAAAAATATAGCTATTCCAGCAATGACCTTAAACAATATTTCCCATTGCCTAAAGCTTTTATCGGATTATTTGGCTTAATTAAGCAACTCTACCAAGTTGAATTTGTCGCTAATCCAACGATGCCCAATTGGCATAGTGATGTCAGCAGTTATGATGTCATGCAACAAGGTAAATTAATTGGGCATATTTATTTTGATCTGTATGCACGCGAGGGCAAACAATCTGGCGCGTGGATGAATTCGGCACAAAATCGCAGCATGGACAACGGTGAAGCACGTCTACCAATCGCGTATATAATTTGTAATTTTACCAAGCCAATTGGAACTAAACCAAGCTTGCTCAGTTTTGATGACGTGCAAACTCTCTTCCATGAAATGGGACATGGTCTGCATCATCTACTCACCACCATTGATAATTCGGCAATTGCGGGGATTAATGGCGTGGAATGGGATGCAGTTGAGTTACCCTCACAATTTATGGAATATTTTACGTGGGATTATGCGATTCTCCGCACAATTACCGCACATGTTGATACTGGAGCTGAATTACCCGCAGAATTATTTGCCAAAGTTTTAGCCGCGCGACATTATCAATCTGGTTTACAAATGCTCCGCCAACTCGAATTTGCTATTTTTGATCTGAAATTGCATGGTGAGTACAATTCTAACACCGCAAACTACCTCCAACTTTTGAATCAAGTTCGTCAGGAAATTTCAGTATTACAAGCGCCAGAATACAACCGTTTTGCGAATAGTTTTGGACATATTTTTGCGGGCGGATACGCTGCGGGTTATTATAGTTATAAATGGGCGGAAGTTTTGGCGTGTGATGTGTTTAGTCGCTTTGATGGCAAATCTGGTGCAGAATTATCGGCATTAGGTACGCAATTTTGCCAAACGATTTTAAGTCAAGGTAGCCTACGTCCAATGATGGAAAATTTTAAAACCTTGATGGGACGTGAACCACAAATTGAAGCCTTAATCAAATATTCAGGGATGCATTAATCCAACTCGGGCGAACTTAAACTAAAAGCTAGACTTATCGTCTAGCTTTTAGTTATATCTAATTCAACCACGCGAGTATCTATCGCGCTGAATCACTCTGTATTTAGCCTAATAAATGTTGAATTGCTGCGCGTTCTTCACATAATTCTTGATAGGTAATATCAATGTATTTACGACTAAATTCACTAATGGCATAATTTTTAACTACGCTATATTCGCCATCTTTACAAGTACATGGATAACCAAAGATTACACCTTCAGCAATGCCATAGCTACCATCAGATGGAACACCCATAGTCACAACTTCACCAACAGCAGTGCCTAATACCCAACTGCGCATATGATCAATTGCCGCATTAGCCGCTGATGCTGCCGATGAAGAACCGCGAGCTTCAATAATTGCCGCCCCACGTTTTTGCACGGTTGGAATAAAATCATTTACTAACCAATTTTCATCAACTAATTTACTCGCTTGAGCACCATTAACCGTAGCATTAAAAATATCTGGATACTGAGTTGAAGAGTGATTGCCCCATGCAACAATATCTTTTACTTGGCTTGAATGAGCGCCGACTTTACTGGCTAATTGGCTCATTGCACGATTATGATCCAAGCGCATCATTGAAGTTATATTGCGTGGATTTAAACCGTGGGCATTTTTTGATAAGATTAATGCATTAGTATTCGCTGGGTTACCAACTACTAACACTTTTACATTTTTATTCGCAACAGCAGCCAACGCTTGACCTTGAGCAATAAAAATTGTTCCATTAACTTCAAGCAAATCTTTGCGCTCCATGCCTTTAGTACGTGGACGTGAACCAACTAATAACGCATAATCGGCATCTTTAAAAGCAACCATCGGATCACTACTCGCAACAATCCCATGTACTAATGGGAAAGCACAGTCATCTAACTCCATCATGACACCTTTTAAAGCGCCCATCGCAGCATCAATTTCTAATAACTGCAGAATAACGGGTTGATCTTTGCCTAACATGTCACCGCTGGCGATACGAAATAATAAACTATAACTAATTTGACCTGCTGCGCCGGTAACCGCAACTCGAACTGGTGATTTTGAAACCATGAGCTAACTCCTAAAGTTTTTGATTAGCATGATTATAGGTGATTAATCGGAAAGGTACAATAGATAATATCTCTATTGTACTATTTTTTGCGCCAATTCGGTTTGAATAAGGATTACGTCAACTGTGCTTAGTTACTAAAATGAACTTGATAATCTTCTAAACTAGCGACGTTTCAGGCGAATTAACATAAATCCAGCTAGAAACGTTAAGCTGATCCCAGATAGCTGTAGCCAATTTAAATGTTGATTGAAAAACACTACATCACTAATAATCGCAACAATTGGATCAAGATAACTAAGCACCGCAATTTGCGTTACGCTGGCTTTTTTAATTCCACGATAATAGAGAAAATATGCCAGCGGCGTATGGACTAGACCAATGATTAATAAACACCACCAAGCACTTAAATCCGGCACGTTAAACGTTGCCATTGGCGCGATCATGACAACTCCAATTAGCAACTGAATAAAAATGATGACAAACACATCCACATGAATATTCCGCATCATGAGAGTTACCAAGGAATACAAAATCGCGGCAAACAGCGCACAACTTACTCCCAACAGCATATTTTGCACGGCAAAAGAATCCAAACGTATCGTTAACGCCACACCAAGACAAGCTAGCAAAATGAGTATAACTTTGCGCCAACTAAAGCGTTCAAATTTGCACATGAAGCCCAGTAACAGCAGAATAATTGGTTGCAAATAATACGCCATATTACCAATCGTGATTGAGGCTAATTGAAATGATTTAAATAAAAACAGCCAATTGGCAACCGCAAAAATTCCCGCCAAACTAATAATCAAGGTACTTCGATTAAAACTAATTCGTCGCCCAGATTTCAATAAATACAGCCCGACACTTAACGCGCCAATCAAACAGCGAAAAAACGTCAAATCAATTGCCGATACTTTTGACCACAACACGAACATTCCCAAAGTGCCCCAAATCAGCATACTTGCAATTATTTCCAGCATAGCCCTACCCTTATTTATATTAAACTTCACCAAGTTAAAATAGTTGACTACTTTCATATTCAGCACGAATTGAATCTGAATCTAGCTTAGACATCTGCTTAACAATTAATTCAAAATCACTCATCGATATCTGAAAATGTCCAAATTTAAATGGATAACCCCAATGAACTTTATCTTGAATAAATTCCAACTGTTGAATAAGTGGCAAAATAGAGACTTCACAGGCAGGTAAAACGAATTCAATATCCATGCGATATGGGATAAAAGAATCACTCATTTGAAATTGATAAACTTTATCGCAAATTACTTTACCGACACCAAGAAATTTTTGATACTTAAGCGTACTCTCCATGGCTAATTTTGGACAGTAAAAAATGACGTAATCACCACGCTTCATGCGCTTTAATGGCGCGGCTTTGCCATGACACGCTTGAATAAACCCACCGTTAATTCCTCTTAAAGCATGATCTTTGCTTACTACAGTTACCCAAAAGCGCATCGTCACTCCGATCTAAAATTAGTCAATTTTACAAAAATCGTATTTAAGCTGGAAACTTCAGAACTCGATAAACAGCCAAAAAATGCAGCATCTGCGGCTTCAACCACTTTAATTGCTTGAGTAAATAACTCATTGCCACGAGTCGTTAAAGCTGGATATTTATTTTTCTCATTGCCATCCAGCATTACCCGTGTAATTAAGCCTTGCTTTTCTAACAATCTTAAAATCTGCGATGTCATCGTGATATCACAACTTGAGTGACGCGCTAATTTAACCTGTGAAACATGCGTTCCATCTTTGGTTAAATAGGCTAAGCTAACTAAAATTACAAACTGAGGATGAGTTAGCTGAAGTGGTTTAAGTAATTGCTCAATCTTGCGTCGCCAAATTAATTGAGTTTTCCACAACAGGAATCCAGAACTCTGTTCCGCCAGTTCAAAGCTGCTCGCACTATTCCATTCAATGCTAGCCGTCATACTAAACTCACACTTTGCAACTGAAGAGCAATTACACGAACAATTAGTTTATCGGTTTGTTCAGCACTGATACCAGTTACCGTTTTACTATGTTTAGCACACCACATGTTTTAAGCTCCTTTCAATATTATATGTACACACATAATATTAACATAGGTTAAAAACAACCCAGATTTATTTCTAGTTATGTTAGTAATTTTTCTTGACAAATGAACATCGTTCAGTTAAAATACCACCATTAAATGAACTGTGTTCATATAAAGGAAATTCATTATGATAACTAAGCAAATTAGAAATTTAACCAAAGAGAAAATTATTAACACGGCAATGAAACAGTTAGCGGCGGGTGGATTAGCAAAATTAAGCCTGCGCAAAATTGCCAGCGAATTAAACGTTCAAGTTTCTGCATTATACAATCATTTTCCAAAAAAACAAACATTGATAATTGCATTACAAAGCCATTACCTTGCATCAAGTAATCACTTCTTAGCCATTAATTTTGAAACTCTATCTTGGCAAGATTTTCTAAACGATATCGCAACCACAACTAGAAACGAATTTCTAACACACCCTTTTGCATTAGAGTTGTTTGCAAGCCACTCCTCAGACTCACAAGAATCTGCGCTGCATTTTGAAAAGTATCTCCAGAAAATGTTAGATTTTGGCTTTACTCTTCATCACGCGGCTCAAATCAGCCAAACTATTTATACTTACACGTGTGGATTTACTAATTTTGAGCTTGGGATACTTAACTCTCAAACAGATAATGAAATTAGCCCGACATTATCAAATGCAATCCAAGAAATGACTCCATTGGGTACAAAATTCCATGCAGAATATAGCTTTAACTTTGATCGCGATTTCGCGTTTGGAATTAATAGCTTAATTGCTGGATTTTCACAATATTTAGATGAAATCACAAAATGAAAATCAGCACTCAAACAATTGAAGAAATCTTGGCTCTCTGTGCCTCAAACAGCCTTGCAGACATAATAAAAATTATAAACTCATACTCACACAATGCAACTACCGAGGATGGATTCACTTTTAGTCAACTTATCTTTTATTCTGAAAATATAAGTATTATTGATTCATTAGTTAAGTTGCGCTTAATTGATCCACACAGTTCAGATAGTTATGGCTACACGCCACTACATTTAGCGGCTAAATTTAATAAATTGGAAGTCGTGCGCTATATTCTAGAAAACGCTAACCCCAAAATTGAGGCAAAGACCAACTCTGGACAAACACCATTACTATGTGCCGTAACACATTCAGATTTAACACTAATTAGATACCTCATCGAGCAAGCTGGTGCAAACATTAGCATACAACTACCATCAGGAGCTGGCGTTGCTGTGTTCATGCAAAATAATCCCAATCGAGATGTCATAGAATATTTAACCACTAAATTACACAAGGATTCATAATGCTTGCTTTTTTCAGTTTCCAAAATTTTAAAAATAAAACCTATCGCAATATTCTACTAGTCTCCGTTTTAAGTGGTATTATTCTGCAAAGTTTTCTATATCCAAGCCTTGACTACATCGCTTTAAATATTAAAAATAACGAAAGCCAGTTTTACAATTATGCGACCATCGCAGCTTTGGCATTAACCATTCCTCAAGCATGCTCAATCTTAATTAGTTATTTAATCAATAATATTCGCTATACACGCATGATAATCACAACTACAGCAATGCTCAGCATAATCAGCGTGATTATGCTATTTTTATCGCACGACTATAACTTATATGCCTATTGGGCAATTCTATGCGGAATTTTAATTAACGCATTAAATCTATGTCTGAATCGCCAAATATACATATTAATCGCAGATAAAATTAAAGATTTACAAAGTGATATAATGCTATTTGCAACCTTAGGTAATGTAATTGGTTATAAACTATCCAATCTACTTTTTTCTAAATTTGGCAACCAAAGCATAATAATTTGTTTCATCTTTAGTATTGGCGCCATTTTTCTCGCATTACGAAAAATACCCGCAATTAATTACACGCTCAAGGAAAAAAGTAATTCCCCTGTCACACCTAATATTGGCAACGTTACCAAGCTAATTTTAAAACAACAGAACTTAATTACATTTCTAGCTATAATGTTGGCAATAGTTTTATGCAACTCAGGTGTCCTTTTATTTTTAACGACTAAAATTCATAACAGCCAACTCCCCACCTCCGTCTTTGCTAATATTATGTCCGCAATGGCTATTGGTGGATTTATCGGTGCAATAATTTCCAAAAACACTAAATTACAAAGTATCAACAGCATTAATATTTTGTCATCAGCTGGTATATTTAGCGCCGTCTGTTTAATCACATTCAGCCTAAATAATTCGCCACTGGTGTGGAATATTTTATTTGCTATTTTTGGTGCTGCCAATGCACTATTTTTAATCAATATGAATGTTACATTTGCTCAATTTATTATAAAAAATAAAGCATTACTTGCAATTGCACCGCTCATTAATGGTTGCACCATGACAAGTTTCTATAGCGTATCACTGATTGGTCCATTTATCTTTAAACATCTACTACAAGCGCAATTCCAGTTAAATAATATTTTGTTAAGTACTAGCCTTATCAGTCTAACATTAATGCTTTTCCTCTTAATAGTTAAAGGGAAATTAGCTGGTGAAGAATCGATATTAACTTAACAAAATGAATAAATTGCACAACTATAATCCAAAGTAGAATCATGTAGATTTAAGAGGCTAATTCACTTAAATTAAAATATTTTTGATGTTTCATAGCTTGACAGAACACCTCAACTAGATTACAATTCGCAGTGTACTAATGCACTAACACACCAAGCAAACGGAGTACCATAATGGTTACCTTACAGAATATAAATTTTACTTACCGACACCACGCGGTGTTTAACGCTTTAAATCTACAGCTTCAAGCTGGCTGTATCTATGGCTTGCTGGGCAAAAATGGCGCAGGTAAATCGACCTTATTAAACTTAATTAGCGGCAGTATTTTCCCGCAAACTGGTACGGTTCAGGTATTAAATCAAGATGCTACCCAGCGGCAGAAAGAAACCCTGCAAGAAATATTTTTACTCAACGAAGATAATCTTGATTATTCAATCACCGCGCGCGAATATTTAAAAATTTATGCAGGTTTTTACCCACGTTTTGATCTAGCTAAATTTTACAATATTGCCGATGAATGGCAAATTCGCTATCAAGATAAACTCGCCAATCTTTCGCACGGCGAACGCAAAAAATTCTTAATTGCCTTTGCTCTAGCCAGCAACTGTCGCCTAATTTTGCTCGATGAACCAACCAACGGTTTGGATATTCCCGCCAAAAGTACCTTTCGTAGTTTGATTGCGAATGCGATCAATGAAGAGACTTGCATTGTGATATCCAGCCATCAAGTCCGCGATTTGGAGGGGTTAATTGATCCAGTCATAATTTTGGAGAATGGTAAAATCATCTTAAATGCTAGCATCGAACAAATTGAAGATAAACTTTATTTTGGTCTGACTCAAACTACGCCGAATCACCCGCAACTACTCTACAGCATGCCAATTCCAGCTGGATTTGCCTACGTTGCTGCACGACAAGCTGACGCTGAATATGGCGCAAAGGCTGATTTAGAATTATTATTTAATGCCACGATCAGTCAAACTCAGGCTATCAATCAACTATTTGGAGCACAACATGCAAACTAAGACCGTCAAGATGTTGATTAAGCGTGAACTAACTGAAAAACGTCAGAGTTTAATTTGGCTGAGTTTATTAACCACGCTAATTTTATTTTTTACGTTTCCCAAACAACTTATTACTACCAATTTGCAGGATGGACATGGCTTTATTCGCTTCTTATTCGTGAGTATTGGCGCTTATTTGGCTGGCTCAAGCTTTTGGGAATTTAGCTCGGCTGCCAAAGCACGCAGCTATTTATTAATTCCTGCCAATACGCTTGAAAAAATTACAGCAAAAATTAGCGTCTATATTTTTGGTTGGTGGCTGCTATTTATTCTCGCGTGGCTAATCGCGGGCACGCTGGCTAATCTTGCCTTTAGCACCCTAACTGGCACATTTACCCTGCACAGCCTCTTTAACTCGCTGTTTAGTATCTTTAAAATACTCTTACCTACCTTGCCAGCAATTTTCTTACTGCAAAGTTTGGGCATTTTTGCGAGTTGCTATTTTAAAAAATCCGCAGTGTTTAAATTAGCCGTGGCTTTATTGGGTTTAGGATTGTTGATTGCAAGCTTAACTCTCGCCGAAGTCTCATTGTTGGTGAAATACTTTGGGCTGGCACAAATGAGTAGCGCACCCCTCCTATCCCAAGGTTTAAATTTTAAATTAATCAGTTGCTTGGCTAATTCCGGCAGCATCATTATTGGAGTAATTGCGTGTTTACTCAGTTGGCTCCGTTTACGCGAAACTGAGGCGCGCTAGATGGATTTCAATAATCAAAAGCCCATTTTCTTGCAAATTTATGATCTGATTCTCGAACGAATCTTAAATCATGAGCTAATCGAAAATTCACGGATTGCTTCGGTGCGTGAGATGGCAAGTACGATGTTGGTTAATCCCAATACCGTGCAGCGCGCCTACAGCGAACTCCAGGCAAAAGGAATTCTCATTCAACAGCGCGGAATTGGTTATTTTGTAGCAGCCGAGGCGCAAACTTTAGCCTTAAATATTCGCAAAAACGAGTTCATCCGCGTGCAATTACCAATTTTTCTGCATCAGATGCAAACACTAGGAATTAGTTGGGAAGAAATTCAACTACTTAGTAGCAACCCAGCACTTTAATTCAATTAATTCAGGAACTAATATCATGAAAAAATACACCAATAAAATTCTCGCTGCACTCATTATTCTGCTGACCATAATTGTCCTCAGCGTGCCAATTAGCATCTGGATCAAAGCCTCATTAATTAAACCAACACCAGCGCTTAATCCGCAACAACTTAGCCACGTATATCTCAACTATAAAGACTTCACCACGATAAATATCCGAGGAGCTTGGCAAGTACAAATTTTACCAGGTGCCTTTAAAATTGAACTAAATGACCCACAAAATACACCATATCTAAGCTTAAATCAACAAACTTTAACTCTCGATAATTCAAAATTAGCGCCCAATCACCCAAGAGCCAGTATATTAATTCATTTGCCAACACTAAATGGACTCAATATTTCTGGCACCAATTATGTGAACGTAAGCAATTTTAAATCAGCTGAGATGACTAAACTTAAATTGGATTTAACAGGAGCATCTATATTAAATTTCAACAATGCGGACTAACTAAATGTCAATATTGATATATCATGCTCTTCAACGCTTAAATTTAGCCACTCAAGCTTAGAGCACGTTAATTTAGAATTGAGCGGTGTTTCAACTCTGGAATTAGATCAACTTGTGCATGGTAAATTAAGCGGTAGCTCATCGGGACTAACCAACATTCACTACAACGGTAGTTTGGATGAAAATACGTTGGAGTCCTCAGGGTTGAGCAATATTTCAGGCACTAATAACTAATTAAATTAATCCTTAACTATTATCAAATGAAAGCGTACACCACCATGAATTTAGCTAAAAAAGTAATTTTAGGTCTTATTAGTAGTGCCATAATTAGCAGCGTCTATGCGGATGAAGCGGATACCATCAAATTTTCAGGTTCCGCCAAATTGACCCAGCAACAGTTTATCAATCTCAATGTTAGTGGTAAATTAGAGGCAGAAAGCATTAGCGCAGCAGGTCTAATCAAGGTTTCAGGCAGTGCGCAAATTAATAATTCTCAGCTACATGATTTACGTGCGTCTGGTTCAGTAAGTTTAGACCACAGCCAAATTGATGGCTCGCTCAAGACCTCTGGAAGCTTAAAAATTAGCCACAGTAAATTAAGCGCAGGAGAAATCACCACTAGTGGAAGTATTAACTCAGACAACAGCACTTACTTAAGCCCAATTAAACTCTCAGGTAAATTAAGTTCTGAGTTAGATCAATTTGATGCACCAATTTCAGGTTCGGGCAGTATTTACGCTAAAAACAGCCGTTTTAAACAAGTGATAAACTTAAGTTCAAACAAGTCAAGTTGGAGTAATTCATCAATTGAATCAGATATTTTTATTAAGAGCGATAATGAATTATTTTCTAGCAACATACCAACACTAACCTTCAATAATACTCAAGTTCATGGTAATATCAGCTTTACGCAAGCTAAAGGTTTGGTCATTTTAAACGGTAACTCCAAAATCACGGGTAAAGTGCTTAATGCTGAAATCCAGCCAGCACAGAATTAAAATAAGGACGCATTAATGTATAAACGCATCGCTTTAGTTCTAATTGGCTTAGTCAGCCCAATCGTCTTTGCGGATAATTTGGCGACACAAGAACAAATTGAGCTGCAAGACTCACTAAATTCAAGTGTCAATACGGCAGTTGATAACGACCAATATCCGGCGTTAAATTCAAATACTAGCTCGGGTAATATAATTGGCAATGGATTAAATAGCAGCAACTCAAAAACTGATACTGCCATGAGTGGCATAAATTCGCAAGAACAAAATAGCAAACTGCAAGGCAATCAATCCGAACTTCATGAACTCAATGAAGCCTCAAGTAAAAATAATGCTCCAGTCTTTGTCAGTGGCAGTAATTCAACAACAATTCAACAGGCGCTCATGATAAATCAAGAAAATCAATTATCAAAAATTAATGACTCGCAACAGGCTTTGAATACTCAACAAATGAATGATATTCAAGCCAGCAACAAACAAGCCAGTGAGAAAGCGGATTTAAAATTAAGAACCGAGTTAAACATTGCCGATGTTGCCTTAAATTATTGCGTCAAAGATAGCAAAGACTGTATTAAAGACCTGCAAAAGAAGAAACCTTAAGCAGGCAAATTAAAATCGGATGCGCTGGCTAATTTAAATTAGCCCACACTCTAATTATTTAGTTAAATTCGCGGTAATATCATTACTTGGATAACTAATTTTATCGATAGCAATTGCAAAAGGCTTAGACTGAGCAAATACCTGATTTAAATCAATTTTCACATAAGTCAATCGATGATTATAGTCTGAGAAATAAAATTGATTATGGCTAATATCTTTAAGCGCAACCCATTGGGTATAATCAGGAATGACTTTAGCACCCTCACTCGCCGTAATCGCACCTTTAGGAATATCCACATTATTGAGAATATGTCCAGTTAACTCAACTGCACCAGTCGCGCTTTCAGGTAAAGTTGCAAAACGTTTTAGGTACGCCGTTTTTACAAACCGCGATGGTGGCGTATAATCACCCGGCAAACCAATTGCTCCGCCGCCTTGACCAAATTGCGTAACATTTCCTTGGCTCGTTTGCACGCGTGCGGTTGAGTTATTTGATAAATTCAAATAATTACGAATATTAATCATGTGCCAATCATAATTAGGCGAATTAGTTAATACTCCAGCGGTGGTATCAAACAGACGCATTTCACCATTAATAAACTCAATCACTACCGTTGCACCCGATTTATCACTAATCAAGAAATGAATGGTTGGTTCAATTGGTAAATTTTTAATTTCAGGCGACCAAACTTTATATTTTGGTAGTTCGGCTTTTATTTCCGCAACCGTCGCGTAATTACTCAACACAAACTGTGTAAACTCAAGTACCGAGAGATATTTTTTATCGGCTTTGCTAACCGTTTGATATTGTGTAAATCCAGGCAAGAAATTTCCACTTAAACCTAGTCCTGCCGAATTTTGTCCCTCTAACATTGCATTATTTTCCAATGCCGTTCCAACGCCAAAAATAGCATATTTACTCGTTAATTTAATCGGTGCATGCCCAGATTTAGCTGGTGCAGATAATTCAAATGAAGTTCCTTTAGGATAATATAACAATTGCCAGTTCATGTCAAAAGCCCACTCCATCGTG
Source organism: Burkholderiales bacterium (assembly GCA_019744945.1). GTDB lineage: Bacteria > Pseudomonadota > Gammaproteobacteria > Burkholderiales > UBA11063 > Aquella. Next base: position 1,334 of record JAIETT010000143.1, on the reverse strand, counting down.
CGACCTGCAACCACACTGCCATCTTTAGCCTGCACATCGACCGCAGTACACGCAAAGCTATTACTTAAAAAACTACTTAGCGCCAGTGTAAGAATTAATTTTTTCATAATTTTCCCTTAATAATAAAAAGTTAAGCTCTTCAAATGGACTAAAATTACTTTAAGTTATTGAAAAACCTATGATAAGTTATCAAACCTCTCCAATCGCAAGTTATCAAATTTGACTATTCTCCATAGTTCTAACCTGATAGTTCGAGATGAATTGGCGCGCGATTAATTATGAATTTGCTGCTGATATTGTTCAAGCAATTTATCCTCAATCTCTTTTTCACGTAATTTTTGCTTTTGTTTCTCAATTGAGTTCGATAACATCAGCTGCTCTTGCCCCTGAATAAACTGCGACATTTCCTGCGGCAATCCAGATTGCGGATAATAATATTGTGGAATGCCTGTATTTGGCATAAAAACACCACTATAAGAACCACCACTCATCCCACCAACATACGTTCCTGCATTCTGTGAGCCATAAATATAATTCGGCGTATAGCTTTCAGAGAAATTACCTTCACCATATGCAGCTATACTAACGACACTAAATAAAGCTAGTAATTTGGATTTCATTATTGCACCATGACTTACTTAAAAAAACATTATTAAGATTAAATAGACTTTAACATATTAAGGAGAATTTATTTGTAACCTCCAACTAACTAATGCTTTTAGACAATTTAAGTGCGACTACATTGATAAGATTAGTGGCTAAATCGCCAAGCCTAAAGCATAATCAACCGCCGCTTCCGCATGAATTTTGGCAGTCGGATAAAGCTTCACTGCACAATCATCAGCTTGAATTAAAAGTTCAATTTCGGTACAGCCTAAGATAATCCCATCAGCACCATCCCGTTCAAGTTTTGCAATAATTTCTAAATATTTAGCCTTAGAAGAATCCAAAATTACGCCTTGGCATAACTCGTTATAAATAACCTTATGAATAAATTCACGATCAGACTCATCAGGAGTGATTACTTCTAAACCAAATAATTCAACTAGACGTCCTTTATAAAAATCTTGCTCCATGGTAAATTTAGTTCCCAGTAAAGCAACTTTATGAATTTTATCCTGTTGAATTTGTTTCGCCGTAGCATCCGCGATATGCAACAACGGTAAATTGGTTACTTCAGTGATAAAGTTGGCTAATTTATGCATGGTATTGGTAGCAATTAAAAGCACATCTGCGCCAGCTTTTTCAAGTGAAATTGCCGCATTTGCCATAATTTTACCAGCCTCATCCCATTGCTCTAAACGTTGCAACTCTTCAATTTCAGCAAAATCCAC
>JAIETT010000007.1 GCA_019744945.1 Burkholderiales bacterium | reverse complement strand
ACTTCATCAATTAACACATCACTTACTTTATGTTCAAAGCGAATTTCGCCGCCTAATCCAATAATCGTTTCGCGAATTTTTTCGACCATGCCAACTAAACGAAAGGTTCCGATGTGTGGATGATTTTCATAGGCAATTTCATCGGGTGCACCAGCTTGGATAAATTCTTGAATAACTTTGCGTCCAAGATAGCGTGGATCACGGGCTTGGCTATAGAGTTTTCCATCCGAGAAGGTTCCTGCACCGCCCTCACCAAATTGCACATTTGATTCTGGATTTAGAATATTTTTGCGCCATAAATCCCATGTGTCTTTAGTGCGTTCACGGACTTCTTTACCACGTTCGAGTACAATTGGCTTAAAGCCCATTTGTGCGAGTGTTAGGGCAGCAAAAAAACCACATGGACCAAAGCCAACCACAATTGGGCGTTCAGTTAAATTAGCGGGCGCTTGTCCAACATGGGTGTAACTCATGTCTGGAGTTTGACTTACATGTGGTGAATTAAATAAATTCTCCAAAATTTCAGCTTCATTCTGCACTTCAACATCTAACGCATAAATCCAGCACATTGCCGAACGGCGTGCATCATAACTGCGTTTAAAAATGGTGTAACTAAGTACTTCTTCAGGTTGGATTGAAAGCTTAAAGCAAATTGCATTGATTAGCTCGTCGTAAGTATGCTCTAATTCAAGCTTAATTTCGGTTAGACGTAACATTTATAGATATCCTTATTCTTGAATTAAAACTTCACCAATTAGACTATGCATTTTGGCTTCGGTAATAATTACGGTTATTATTTGATTTAACATGCGTGGTTGTCCAGCAAACACGACTAATTTATTATTTTCAGTGCGTCCAGTCATCAATTCTGGGTGTTTTTTGGAGTAACCATTGACTAAAATCTTTTGTGTGCCACCAACCATCGCCTGACTAATGGCAAATTGTTGGGCGTTGAGAACCTTTTGCAAATGTTGTAAACGTTCCAGTTTAACTTCTGCTGCGGTTGTATCACTTAGTTCTGCTGCAGGTGTGCCTGGGCGTGCGGAGAAAACAAAGCTAAAACTTACGTCAAAACCAATCTCGTCAATTAATTTCATGGTTTTAGCAAAATCTTCTTCAGTCTCACCCGGGAAGCCGACAATAAAATCTGAGGAGAATGAAATATCAGGACGAATCGCACGAACTTTACGCAACACTGATTTATATTCCAGTACCGTGTAACCACGTTTCATCGCACCTAAAATGCGATCCGAACCGCTTTGTACAGGTAGATGGAGATGAGAAACTAATTTCGGTAATTTAGCATAACAATCAATAATTCGTTGCGTCATTTCACGTGGATGTGAGGTGGTAAAGCGAATGCGCTCGATACCAGGGATTTCATGGATAAATTCTAATAACATCGCAAAATCTGCAATTTCACCATTACTCATCAGTCCACGATAAGCATTTACATTTTGTCCGAGTAAATTAACTTCTTTAACACCTTGGAGAGTCAATTGAGCAACCTCGGTCAAGACGGCTTCAAAAGGGCGTGATAACTCTTCACCACGGGTGTAGGGTACGACACAATAAGTACAATATTTAGAGCAGCCTTCCATAATTGAAACAAATGCGCTTGCTCCTTCAACCTTGGCATTAGGCATATTGTCAAATTTTTCAATCTCAGGGAAACTGATGTCAACTTGGGATTTACCTGTACGGTGTTTCTCTTGAATTAATTCTGGAATTCGGTGTAAGGTCTGCGGTCCAAATACAACATCGACGTAAGGCGCGCGTTGAATAATTACATCACCTTCTTGTGATGCAACACAGCCACCAACTCCGATAATTAAATTAGGGTTTTTAAGCTTAATTTTGCGGGCACGCCCTAAATCTGAGAAAACTTTTTCTTGAGCCTTTTCACGAATTGAGCAAGTATTAAATAATACAATCGCCGCCTCCTCAATATTATCGGTTTTTTCGTAACCTTCAAATTGTCTTAGTACATCAAGCATTTTGTCCGAATCGTATTCATTCATTTGGCAACCATAGGTTTTGATATAAACTTTTTTGCTGTTGGGCATAATCTGGATAATTCTTTCATCAATTAAATTTAAGTATAACGCAATGATGTAATTTGAGCTGTGTATTTATGCTGTTGTGTGGTTTATACAATTATAAATTTAAAGTATACAATTTATAATTCAATTAACCAATTTGCTCAAAATAAGTAGCTTGGACTCAAATTAAGTAATCTAATTCGAGTTAAGTTTAATACAACATATTTATAAAGTTAATCATTATGTTAGTTCTAGTGGAATAGAATTCGTGATTATATAGTAAATTAAATTAGGCTGCATTAAAACTATAGCCAGGCTCACTAGGCGAAGATGTCCAGTGTCAAGTAACTCTTTTGAAAATATATTTGCTTTTTACAGTCTGTTATGTTAGAATTTCGTCCCTATTGTGTTAAGAACAGTAGGTAAATATTGGTCAATTGTAACCAAGCCCTTATTGCATATGCAGTTTAGGGTAGTAATAATAAGAAAGGTAAATATAATGAGTCTAGGATTATTAGGTCAAAAGCTTGGTATGACTCGTGTGTTTGCGGAAGATGGAGCGTCAATTCCTGTGACGGTGCTATCGGTAGCTGCAAATCGCGTGGTTCAAGTTAAGACGCAAACGACTGACGGTTATAATTCAATTCAAGTTACATTCGGAACTAGACGTGCTAGCCGAGTAACTAAGCCGTTGAAAGGTCATTATGCTAAAGCTGGTGTTGAAGCTGGTAAAGCATTACAAGAATTTCCACTAACTGCTGAAGAAGTTGCTAACTTCCAAGCTGGTGCGAATGTAACTGTAGAAATATTTTCAGCTGGTCAAATGGTTGATGTAACAGGTACAACAAAAGGTAAGGGTTTTTCTGGCGCGATTAAACGTCATCATTTCTCTTCAAATCGTGCAACTCACGGTAATTCACTATCACATAACTCGGCAGGTTCAATTGGTCAACGCCAAGATCCAGGTCGTGTATTCCCAGGTAAAAAAATGGCCGGTCATTTAGGTAATGTTCAAGTTACAACACAAAATCTAGAAGTAGTGCGTGTAGATGCTGAACGTGGTCTAATCTTGATCAAGGGTGCGGTACCAGGATCAAAGGGTGGTACTGTAGTGGTTCGTCCTAGCGTGAAGGTAGGTGCATAATGGAATTAAAATTAGTTAATGTTCAAGGGCAAGATGCTGGTCTTTTGAATGTGAATGAAGCTGTATTCGGTCGCGAATACAATGAAGCTTTGATTCATCAAGTAGTTACAGCGTTTTTGGCTAATGCCCGTAGTGGTAATAACAAACAAAAAACTCGTTCTGAGATTTCTAGATCAACTAAAAAACCTTGGAATCAAAAAGGTACGGGTCGCGCTCGTGCTGGTACAGCTTCTTCTCCAATTTGGCGTGGTGGTGCTCGTGCATTCCCTGCTTCTCCTGAAGAAAACTTTACCCATAAAGTAAACCGTAAAATGTACCGTGCTGGTATTGCGGCAATTTTATCAAAATTAGTAACCGATGGTCGCTTAGTTGTGACTAACGAATTAAATATTGATACACCTAAAACTAAATCTTTTGTTTCAGCTTTAAACAGCATGGCTTTGAGCAATGACACTGTTTTAGTGGTAGTTGATGAATTAACAGAAAACGTTTTCTACGCTTCTCGCAATTTGCCGACAGTATTAGTTTTGGAAGCGCATCAAATTGATCCTTACACTTTATTACGTTGTAACAAAGTTGTATTTACTCAAAAAGCTATCGAATTAGTACAGGAGCAATACTCATGATAAGAATGGATTTATATAATGTGTTAATTTCTCCAGTAGTAACTGAAAAAGCTAATACAGTAGCTGAGAAAAATGAACAAGTTGTATTTAAGGTTTTAAAACAAGCTACTAAGCCTGAAATTAAAGCTGCTTTTGAGCTAGCTTTTAATGCACAAGTTGCTTCAGTACGCGTTTTAAACGTTCACGGTAAAGCGAAACGATTTGGCCGCTTCAACGGTCGTCGTGACAATTGGAAAAAAGCTTATATTAGCTTGAAACCAGGTCAAAGTTTCGACTTAGCTGCTAATCAGAAATAATAGGAGCGAAGAGAAATGGCTATCGTTAAATTAAAACCTACAACCCCGGGTCAACGTGGTGTAGTAAAAATTATTACTCCTGGCTTGCATAAAGGTAAACCTTTTGCGCCATTGCTAGAACCACAAATTCGTGGCTCAGGTCGTAATCACCATGGTCGCATTACTGTGCGTCATAAAGGTGGTGGACATAAACAACAATATCGTGTTATTGACTTTAAACGCAATAAATTAGATGTTCCTGCAAAAGTAGAACGGATTGAATATGATCCAAATCGTACTGCGCACATTGCGTTGTTATGCTACTCTGATGGTGAACGTCGTTATATCGTTGCACCAAAAGGTCTAACCGCTGGTCAAACAGTAGTTTCAGGTGCTGAGGCACAAATTAAAGTTGGTAATACATTACCACTTAGAAATATTCCTGTTGGTACTACGGTTCACTGTGTAGAAATGAAACCAGGTAAAGGTGCTCAATTGGCACGTTCTGCTGGTACATCTGTACAGTTGCTAGGTCGCGATGGAATCTACGCTCAGTTACGTTTACGTTCAGGTGAAATCCGTAAGGTTCATTTGGATTGTAAAGCTACAATTGGTATCGTTGGAAACGACGAACACAGCTTACGCCAATATGGTAAAGCTGGGGTTAAACGCTGGTTAGGTATTCGTCCAACTGTGCGTGGTGTTGCTATGAATCCGGTAGATCATCCACATGGTGGTGGTGAAGGTAAAACAGCAGCAGGTATGCATCCAGTTTCACCTTGGGGACAAAAAGCTAAAGGCTTCAAAACTCGTAGAAATAAACGTACTGATAATATGATTATCCGTGATCGTCGTAGAAAATAAAGGTAAGGAATTAAAATGGCTCGTTCATTAAAAAAAGGTCCTTTTGTGGATCATCATTTAGTTAACAAAGTGTTAACTGCTGTTGAGAAAAGCGACAAACGCCCAATTAAAACTTGGTCACGCCGTTCGACTATTCTTCCAGAGATGATTGGTTTAACTATCGCTGTACATAATGGTCGTGCGCATGTTCCCGTGTACATAACTGATAATATGGTTGGTCATAAATTGGGTGAGTTTTCATTAACTCGTACCTTTAAAGGCCATGCAGCTGATAAAAAAGCTAAACGTTAAGGAGTAGAATATGTTAGTAAGAGCTCTCGCAAAAAACATCCGTGTTTCTGCACAAAAAGCGCGTTTAGTAGCCGATTTAGTTCGCGGTTTACCCGTTGATCGTGCTTTAAACGTCTTGACTTTCAGCACTAAAAAATCTGCTGGAATTGTAAAGAAAGCATTGGAATCTGCTATTGCAAATGCAGAACACAATCAAGGTGCAGATATTGATGCACTTAAAGTAAAAGAGATCTACGTTGACAAGGGTGCTAGCTTGAAACGCCATACGGCGCGTGCTAAAGGTCGTGGTAGCAAGATTGAAAAACAAACTTGCCATATCAATGTAGTGGTTGGTTATTAATTTAGGAGATCAACATGGGACAGAAAATTGACCCTCGTGGTTTTAGATTACAAGTTACAAAAGATTGGTCTTCACGTTGGTTTGCAAATAACCAATCCTTCGCTTCAAATTTAATTGAAGATATAAAGATACGTGAATTCTTAATGAAAAAATTCGGTCGTCGTGCTGCAATTGGTCGCGTGATTATTGAACGCCCAGCTAAAAGCATTAAAGTTACTATGTTCACTGCCCGTCCAGGTGTGGTAATTGGTAAAAAAGGCGAAGGCATTGAGCAAATCAAAAAAGAATTGCAAACAATGACTACTGTTCCTTTGCATGTAAATGTAGAAGAAATCCGTAAACCAGAATTAAACGCACAAATTGTTGGTGACCAAGTTGCTCAACAATTGGAAAAACGCGTTGCATTCCGTCGTGCGATGAAACGTTCAATGCAAGCTGCAATGAAATTAGGCGCTCAAGGTATCAAAATTGAAACCTCTGGTCGTTTAAATGGTATTGAAATTGCACGTAGTGAATGGTATCGTGAAGGCCGTGTGCCATTGCATACTATTCGTGCAGATGTTGAATATGCAACTTCTGAAGCGTTGACTACTTATGGTATTATTGGAATTAAAGTTTGGATTTACAAAGGTGATATGAATGTAAATAAAGCTAATCTCTTCAAAGCAACTAAAGAAGAAGATAAAACCAATAGAAAACCTGGTGCACGTAAACCTGCGCCGAGAAAAAGAAAGGTAGAAAAAGATGCTATCGCCTAATCGCTTAAAATACCGTAAAGTACAGAAGGGTCGCAATACTGGTATTGCTACTCGTGGTACAAAAGTTAGCTTTGGTGAATTCGGTTTGAAATCAGTTGCGCGTGGTCGTTTGACTTCTCGCCAAATTGAAGCTGCTCGTCGTGCAATGACTCGTCACATTAAACGTGGTGGTCGTGTATGGATTCGTGTGTTTCCTGATAAACCAATTTCTAAAAAACCTGCGGAAGTTCGTATGGGTGGAGGAAAAGGTTCACCTGAGTACTTCGTAGCAGAAATTCAACCTGGTAAAATGTTGTTCGAGATGGATGGTGTTAGTGAAGAGCTAGCGCGCGAAGCATTCCGCTTGGGCGCAGCAAAATTACCACTTAAAACAACATTTATGGTTAGACAGGTGGGTGCATAATGACTAACATTGAATTAAGAACTAAATCAGTTGAAGAGCTAGCTCAAGAATTAGAAGCTCTTTTGAAGTCTCACTTTTCTCTACGGATGCAAGTTGCAATGCAACAGTTGACGAAGACAAGTGAATTACGCAAAGTACGTCGCGATATCGCACGTGTTAGAACTATTTTACGTGAGAAGGCTTAATTATGACTAAAGTTATTCGTACGTTAATTGGTAAAGTAGTAAGCGATGCTCGCGATAAAACTGTTACCATCATGATTGAACGTCGTGTAAAACATCCTTTGTACGGTAAAATCGTGAAGAAATTCACTAAATACCAAGCTCATGATGAAAATAATCAATATAAAATTGGTGACATGGTTTTAATCATGGAAACAAAACCAGTTTCTAAATCTAAATCTTGGGCGGTTCAATCTTTGGCTGAAAAGATCTAAGTAGATTAAAATCTGGTCGGTAATGTTAGTTATTCTAAAATAGCTAACAAAATTACTTGCATAAGGGTAGCATTAGTGATATAATGCTACCCTTAACTATTAATGTCTGGTCAGCCCGAATCCCTCGGGCCCAATACTGGCCGTTTTTGTAACGGGTTAAGTTGGAAAGGTAAATATCAAATGATTCAAATGCAAACAAGGTTGGATGTTGCTGATAATACTGGTGCACGTTCTGTAATGTGTATTAAAGTGTTAGGCGGATCTAAGCGTCGTTATGCGAGCGTTGGTGATATCATCAAAGTAGCAATTAAAGATGCTGCACCACGTGGTCGTGTAAAAAAAGGTGACGTATACAGCGCTGTCGTAGTTCGTACAGCAAAAGGTGTAAGACGTGCGGATGGTTCTTTAGTGAAGTTTGATGGCAATGCTGCTGTTTTACTTAATGCTAAACTAGAGCCAATTGGTACGCGTATTTTTGGACCGGTTACTCGTGAATTACGTACAGAAAAATTCATGAAAATCGTTTCATTAGCTCCTGAAGTAATTTAAGGTAGGCAACAATGAGAAAAATTAGTAAGGGTGATGAAATCATCGTTATCGCTGGTAAAGACAAGGGTAAAATAGCTCAAGTGCAACAAGTTGTTGCAGATGGTGCTAAAGTTATCGTTGAAGGCGTTAATACAGTAAAAAAACACGTTCGTCCAAATCCTATGAAAGGGACTCAAGGCGGGATCTTAGATAAAACTATGCCGATCGATATTTCGAACGTAGCTATCTACAACTCAGAAACTAAAAAAGCAGATCGCGTTGGTTTCAGTGATGTAGACGGTAAAAAAGTTCGCGTATTCAAATCAACTGGCAAAGTAGTTGGTTAAGGCGGAGTAAAAAATGGCTAGATTAAAAGATTTTTATACTACTACGGTTGTTCCTAGTTTAATGGAGCAGTTTAACTACGCTTCAATTATGGAAGTTCCACGTATTGAAAAAATTACATTAAATATTGGTTTGGGTGAAGCTGTAGCTGATAAAAAAGTTATGGAATTTGCTTTAGCAGATTTAACTAAAATTGCTGGTCAAAAACCAGTTGTAACTAAAGCGCGTAAATCAATCGCTGGTTTCAAAATCCGTGAGGGTTATCCAGTTGGTTGCATGGTTACTTTGCGTAGAGACAAGATGTATGAATTCTTGGATCGCTTAGTAAACGTGGCATTGCCGCGTGTACGTGATTTCCGTGGTTTGAATGGTAAATCATTCGACAAAAACGGTAATTACAATTTTGGTGTTAAAGAACAAATTATTTTCCCTGAAATTGAATACGATAAAATCGATACGCTACGTGGTATGAATATTACAATTACCACAACTGCTAAAAACAGTGACGAAGCGCGCGCTTTATTAAAATCATTCAGTTTCCCAATCAAGTAAGGAAAGATATAATGGCTAGATTAGCATTAATCGAAAGAGAAGCAAAACGTACTAGATTGGTTGCAAAATATGCACCTAAACGTAAAGCGTTACATGCGATTATTAACGATTCATCTAAAACAGATGAAGAAAAGTATGAAGCTAGATTAGCTTTACAACAATTGCCGCGTAACTCTGCGCCATCTCGCCAACGTAACCGTTGTGCGTTAACTGGTCGCCCTAGAGGTACATTCAGTAAATTTGGTCTTGCCCGCAATAAATTGCGTCAATTAGCCCTTAAAGGCGAAATTCCTGGCATGACTAAAGCTAGCTGGTAAGAAGGAGTTATTCAAAAATGATGCAAGATACTATTGCTGATATGTTGACTCGTATTCGTAATGCGCAAGCTGCGAATCACGTTGCCGTATCAATGCCTTCATCTAAAATTAAAGTGTCAATCGCTAAGGTTTTAAAAGAAGAAGGTTATATTGAAGATTATAAAATCGAAGGTACTGTAAAACCTGTGTTATCAATTAATTTACGTTATTACGCTGGTAAAGCCGTAATTGCTAAAATTGAACGTGTATCACGTCCTGGTTTACGTATTTATCGTGGTTGTGAAGAATTACCTACCGTTATGAACGGTTTGGGTGTGGCAATTGTGTCAACTTCACGTGGTGTAATTACAGATCGTAAAGCTCGTAGCCTTAAAGTTGGTGGCGAAGTTTTATGTCTAGTAGCGTAATAGGAGCTGTAGAATATGTTATCACGTATCGCTAAAACTCCTCTAGCTATTCCTGCTGGTGTTGAAGTTGCACTAAATGGCTCTAACGTTAAAGTTAAAGGTCCATTGGGTCAATTAGAATTCACTTTTAATGATGCAGTTGTTATCTCTAATGTAGATAATGCAATTGTATTGGCTACAAAAGATGAAACTAAATTTGCTAAAGCATTATCTGGTACAGTTAAAGCAGTTATGAACAACATGATTGTTGGTGTTACTAAAGGTTTTGAGAAAAAGTTAACCATCCTTGGTGTTGGTTACCGTGCTCAAGTTCAAGGTAGCGATTTAAATCTTACGTTAGGTTTTTCTCACCCGGTTGTTTATAAAGCTCCTGCTGGAATTAAAGTTGAGGCTCCGTCTCAAACTGAAGTTATAGTAAAAGGAATTTGCAAACAAGCGGTTGGTCAAGCTGCGGCCGATATTCGGTCGTACCGACCAGTAGAACCATACAAAGGCAAGGGCGTACGCTATGCTGATGAAGTGGTAATCCTAAAAGAGACTAAGAAAAAATAATTTAAGAGGCTAGTCTAGAGATGAGTAACAAATTAAGTCGAATCAGACGTTCACGCAAAACGCGTTTAAAAATCGCTGAGCTTGGAGTTAAACGTCTAGTGGTGTTTAAATCTAACTGCCATATTTATGCACAAATTATTGATGAAACTGGTTCTAAAGTGTTAGTTTCTGCATCAACTGCAGAAAAAACATTGAGCAGTTCAATCAAAAATGGTGGTAATGTGGAAGCAGCTAAAATAGTTGGTAAAGCAATTGCTGAAAAAGCTGCTGCTGCTGGCATTAAAGAAATCGCGTTTGACCGTTCAGGTTTCCGCTATCAAGGTCGCATTCAGGCTTTGGCAGATACTGCACGTGAAAATGGTCTTGTGTTCTAAATTGGAGTAAATGAATGATTGAAAATAAAGAACACCAGTTAATTGAAAAGCTAATTAGCGTAAACCGCGTAACTAAAGTAGTTAAAGGTGGTCGTATCATGGGTTTCGCAGCACTAACAGTAGTTGGTGATGGCGACGGTGGTATTGGTATGGGTAAAGGCAAATCGAAAGAAGTGCCTATCGCCGTACAAAAAGCGGTTAAAGAAGCTAGTAAAAGTATGGTTAAAGTACCTTTGAAAAACGGTACCATCCATCATTCAGTAACTGGTAAACATGGTGCTACAACCGTTTATATGCAACCTGCTAAAGATGGTACTGGTATTATCGCTGGTGGTGCAATGCGTGCGCTTTTTGATGCTATTGGTATCAAAAATATTACTGCAAAAGTATATGGTTCTACGAATCCTTACAATGTAGTTCGTGCTGCTATTCATGGTTTATTAGCTATTTCTACACCTGCTGAAATTGCTGCTAAACGTGGTAAAACCGTCGCAGAAATTCTTGGGGAGTAATTGAATGAGCAACAAAACTGTTAAAGTTACTTTGGTAAAAAGTTTAATTGGTCGTTTAGCTAACCACAAAGCTTGTGCTTGGGGTTTAGGTTTACGTAAAATCCGTCAAACTGTTGAAGTTCAGGATACTCCTGAAAATCGCGGAATGATTAATCGGATCCATTATTTAGTTAAATGTGAGGGTTAATACAATGTTATTAAATAGTATTAAACCAGCAGAAGGTGCTAAACACTCTTCTAAACGTGTTGGACGTGGCATTGGTTCTGGTCTTGGAAAAACTTGTGGTCGTGGTCACAAAGGTCAAACAAGTCGTTCTGGTGGTTATCATAAAGTCGGTTTTGAAGGTGGTCAAATGCCTTTATACCGTCGTTTACCAAAACGTGGTTTCAAATCATGGAATCTTCAAGCTGAAGTTAGATTATCTGACTTAGCAGCCTTGGCAGGTCATGATATTGATCGCTTAGCTCTAATTCATGCTGGCTTAGTGTCAGAAAAAGCTGACCGAATTAAAGTTATCGGTACTGGTACTATCAGTACTGCGATTAACCTATGCGGTATCCCTGCTACTGAAAGTGCAAAAGCTGCAATTTTAGCTGCGGGTGGTTCTGTAATTTAATTTTAAAGGACAAAACATGGCTCTGGCAAAAATCGATAAATTTGCTGAACTTAAAAAGCGTGTTTGGTTCCTGATTGGTGCACTAATCGTATTTAGGATTGGTGCCCATATTCCAGTTCCTGGTATTGATCCAACTGAGTTGGCTAAATTATTTAAGTCCAACCAAGGTGGGTTACTTACCATGGTTAACATGTTCTCTGGTGGCGCGTTGTCACGCTTTACCATCTTTGCTCTTGGCATTATGCCATACATTTCTGCTTCAATTATTCTCCAGTTGTCCTCTGAGGTTTTTCCTTATTTGATTCAGTTGAAAAAAGAAGGGGAGATGGGGCGTAAAAAAATCACTCAGTATACTCGTTATGCAACAGTGGTTTTAGCGTTAGTGCAAAGCTTTGGTATTGCTACTATGTTATATAAACAACCAGGTCTAGTGGTTGATTCACAGTTTCATTTTTTTGCAACTGCAATTATATGCTTGGTAACGGGAACAATGTTCTTAATGTGGCTAGGTGAACAAATTACTGAGCGTGGTCTTGGTAATGGTGCATCTATGATCATTACTACTGGTATTATTTCTGGAATGCCAAGTGCAATTGGTAAAACATTGTCATTAGCCAACCAAGGTTCAATGTCAATTTTTTCAGCGATATTAGTGTTTGCAATTGTTGCTGTGGTGACATACATTGTGGTGTTTGTAGAACGTGCACAACGTAAAATCCCAGTTAATTATGCAAAACGCCAAGTTGGAAATAAAATTATGCAAGGGCAGAGTACTCACTTACCTTTGAAGATAAATATGTCGGGAGTTATCCCTCCAATTTTCGCTTCAAGCATTATTTTATTCCCTGCTACTTTACTTGGATGGCTCGGGCATGGTAAACTATCGTTCTTGTCTTCGATTGGTGATGCTTTGCATCCTGGTCAGCCAATATACATAGTTGTTTATGCTGCTGCAATAATATTTTTCTGTTATTTTTACACAGCTTTGACTTTCAATCCGAAAGATACAGCTGATAATTTGAAGAAAAGTGGCGCATTTATTCCTGGTATCCGTCCTGGTGAAAATACAGCAAGATATATAGAGAAAGTGCTTTTACGCTTAACATTTGGTGGCGCAATTTACATTGCTGCAATCTGTTTGTTCCCTGAGTTGCTGATTTTAAAATGGAATGTTCCGTTTTATTTTGGTGGGACATCACTGTTGATCGTTGTTGTTGTAACTATGGATTTCATGACTCAAGTACAGTCGCAGATTATGTCTGTGCAGTATGAGGGCTTAATGAAAAAAGCTAACTTAAAAGGTTTCTAGGAGTAGTTATGGCTAAAGATGACGTGATTCAGTTTGAGGGGGAAGTGTTAGAAGCTTTACCCAACACTATGTTTCGTGTAAAATTAGAAAGTGGTCATACTGTATTGTGCCATATTTCTGGAAAAATGCGGATGAACTACATTCGTATTCTACCTGGGGATAAGGTTACAGTCGAGATGACCCCTTATGACTTAAACAAAGGTCGCATTGTTTTTCGTGCGAAATAAATTACGGGGTTTAAAATGAGAGTTCAGCCTTCGGTAAAGAAGATTTGTCGTAATTGTAAAATCATTCGTCGCAACGGTATCGTTCGCGTGATTTGCAAAGAAGCCCGACATAAACAACGTCAAGGTTAATTTTTTTATACATTAATTGAAAGGAAATAGAATGGCTCGTATAGCTGGTGTAAACGTTCCAGATAACGCTCATATCGTTATCGGTTTACAACATATTTACGGTATTGGTCCTTCTCGCGCTAAATTGATTTGTGAGTCATCACAAGTAAATGAGCAAACTAAAGTTAAAGAAGTTGCTCCTGACGCTATGGAAGTGATTCGTAACGAAGTCGCTAAGTTCACTGTTGAAGGTGACTTACGTCGTGAAGTGTCGATGAATATTAAACGCTTGGTGGATTTGAAGTGCTATCGTGGTCATCGCCACGCTAAAGGCCTTCCAGTCCGTGGTCAACGTACAAAAACTAATGCTCGTACCCGCAAAGGTCCAAGAAAATTAGTGACAGGCAAGAAAAAATAGATTTTAAGGATTTTTAAATGAGTAAAGCAAACACAGCTAGAGTTCGCAAAAAAGTTAAAAAGCAAGTCAGTGAAGGTGTAGCTCACGTTCATGCTTCTTTTAACAATACTATTATAACCATCACAGATCGTCAAGGAAATGCTTTATCTTGGGCTACTTCAGGCGGTGCTGGTTTCAAAGGTTCGCGTAAAAGTACTCCATTTGCAGCCCAAGTAGCTGCAGAAAAAGCTGGTAAAGTTGCCCAAGAATATGGTATTAAATCATTGGATGTTCAAGTACAAGGGCCAGGTCCTGGTCGTGAATCTTCTGTCCGTGCATTAAATGCTTTGGGTATAAAAATTACGTCAATTAGTGATGTAACACCACTTCCGCATAACGGATGCCGTCCACCAAAAAGACGTCGAGTATAAATTTAAGGAGTAGATTCACATGGCAAGATATACAGGGCCTAGATGCAAATTAATGCGTCGTGAAGGCATAGATCTTTCATTATTAAGTAGTCGCAAAAGCGCGGATGCAAAATGCAAATTAGCTTCTGCACCTGGACAACATGGTGCTAAAACAAATAAATTATCTGATTACGGTGTTCAATTACGCGAAAAGCAAAAAATTCGCCGTATGTATGGTGTCTTAGAGCGCCAATTTAGAAAATATTTCTTTGAAGCAGATCGCCGTAAAGGCTCAACAGGTGAGAATTTATTAAAAATCTTGGAAGCTCGTTTAGATAACGTTGCTTACCGTATGGGATTTGGTTCTACCCGTGCCGAAGCACGCCAATTAGTTTCACATAAAGCAATTACGGTTAATGGTCAGTTGGTTAATATTCCTTCTTTCCAAGTAAAAGCTGGTGATGTTGTTGCTGTGTCTGAAAAATCAAAAAATCAAGTGCGGATTCAAGAATCTGTATCTTTGGCAGAACAAGCAACTTTTCCAGCGTGGGTTGAAGTTAATTCTAAAAAATTAGAAGGAACTTTCAAAGCTTCGCCTGAAAGATCAGACTTATCTAGTGACCTTAACGAACAATTAGTTGTTGAGTTCTATTCTAAATAATCATTAGCAAGCTAAAAAGGATATTTATGCAAGTTTCTAGCAAACAATTATTGAAACCAAAATCAATAACGATTACTCCTTTGGCTACTGATAATAATAATTGTAAAATTGTTATGGAACCATTTGAGCGTGGCTTTGGTCACACTCTAGGAAATTCATTACGTCGAATTTTATTGTCTTCAATGGTTGGTTCAGCGGTTACGGAAGTAAAAATCGTTGGAGTTAGTCATGAATATGATGTAGTAAACGGCGTAATGGAAGACGTGGTTGACATACTTTTAAACCTAAAAGGTTTGGTTTTTAAACTACATAATAAAGACAGCATTGTGGTTCGTTTACAACGCAGTGAGTCTGGTGTAGTTAAGGGTAGTGATATTACTCTTACCCATGATCTTGAGTTACTTAATCCTGAACATGAAATTTGTACTATTTCAAAAAATGGCACTATTGACATGGAAATTAAGATTGAGACTGGTCGTGGTTATGAAACCGCCGTTACACGTCGTCAAAATGAAGATACAGTTAGCACTGGGTGGATTATGCTCGATGCTACTTTTTCTCCAGTTTTACGAGTTGCATTCAATGTTGAGAATGCACGTGTTGAACAGAAAACTGATTTGGATAAATTAGTTCTTGAAGTTGAAACTAATGGTGTTATTTCTCCGGAAGACGCTGTTCGTTCTGCTTCAAAAATTTTAATTGAACAAGTTTTAGTTTTTGCTGGTTTAGAACATATGCCAAACACAGAAACTCCTGGTTCAAAATTAGTCAAAGTTAAAGAAGAACCGGAAGTTGATCCAGTATTCTTAGAGTTGGTTGATAATTTGGAGTTAACAGTACGTAGCGCTAATTGTTTAAAACATTTAGATATTAATTATATTGGTGATTTGGTTCAAAAGTCTGAAAACGAATTATTAAAAACACCTAATTTAGGGAAAAAATCTTTAACTGAAATTAAAGAATTACTCGAAGTTAGAGGTTTACGTTTAGGAATGCCTATTGAAAATTGGCCACCTCAATCAGTTAAAAAGAAAAAATAAATTTTAAAGGGATGAGAGCATGAGACATCGTTGTGCACATCGTAAATTGAATCGTACTTCAGCTCATCGTAAAGCAATGTTTAAAAACATGGCAGTTGCGTTGTTGAAACATGAAGCGATTGTTACTACTTTACCTAAAGCTAAAGAATTACGTAAAGTGGTTGAGCCTTTGATTACATTGGCTAAAACTCCAACTTTAGCTAATCGTCGTTTAGCTTTTGATCGTATCCGTGACCGTGATATGGTTGTGAAACTATTTAACGTGATTGGTCCTCGTTACGCTGAGCGTAATGGTGGTTACACGCGCGTTTTAAAACATGGTTTCCGTCCAGGTGACAATGCACCACGTGCATTCATGGAACTAGTTGATCGCCCAGCGACAACTGAAGCTGTCGAAGATGCTGAATAAGCTGTATAGATAAAAAAAGACCAACCTCAGGGTTGGTCTTTTTTTATCTATAG
>JAIETT010000309.1 GCA_019744945.1 Burkholderiales bacterium | reverse complement strand
ATTATTTATATACTTATTTTTATGAATCATGACAATATATTAGCACACCTTAAAGTAAGCTTTGATTGTCTAGCCCCTAAACAATTATTAACCTTACAGACCCCAATTCTAGATAATTCTGTCGAAGTTGGTAATACGGTTTTTAATTCTGGCGGGTTTAGTGATTGGGATAAACAATTCAAATTTTATTTAATTCATTTTGCCGCTTTGCCAAATAAAAATACTACACAGAGTGGTTTTGATCCCAACGCTATTTTTTATCTTGTTGAAGATATTAATCAGATTAACGAAGAGTTTTATCCATTTCATCTTTACCCACAAGAGGATATTGAGTATAATTCGTTTAGCATGGACAATAATGGTTGTCAGTACACTAAATATACCTATAGTTATGGAGAACCTACTTTTGGCGGATATTATTACGGGGTGTATAAAAATTTGCGTACTTGGAGTCAGTGGCTAACGGATCGTGTAATGTCTTGTGTTCAGGCTAATCCTGCACTTTTGCTTAACCATAAATATTTTATTGATGCTCAATTTCAGCGTCAAGCGAGTATGTGAAGATATTGACAAGACGCAGTCGTTTGAGTTATACTATGGTAGTAAAAATTGTACTACTAAATATTTAAAGGAAATTGTATGTCAAAATTAGTTGTAATTACTGGTGCTAGTTCAGGAATTGGTAAAGCCACAGCCTTACGTTTAGCTGGAGCAGGTCATTCGTTATTGTTATTAGCGCGGCGCGTGGATAAATTGGAAGAATTAAATTTACCAAATACTCTTTGTCGTAAAGTTGATGTAACTGATCTAGCAAGTTTCCAAGCGGCGGTGGCTGAGGCTGAAGCGAAATTTGGTCCAGTGGATTTATTGATAAATAATGCTGGGGTGATGTTACTTGGAAATGCGATTACGCAAAATCCGCAAGAGTGGCAGCAAATGTTGAATGTAAATGTGATGGGCGTGTTAAACGGTGTGAAAAGTGTTCTAGCAAATATGGTTAGTCGTAATCATGGTACGATTGTAAATATTTCGTCAATTGCTGGACGTAAAACCTTTCCAGATCATGCTGCGTATTGTGCAACTAAATTTGCCGTGCATGCTTTGAGTGAAAATATTCGTGGTGAAATTGCGGGCTCCAATGTGCGCATGACAATTATTGCTCCAGGCGTGGTTGAAACTGAATTGTTATCGCATACTACTGACGCCGCAATTGTTGATGGTTATAAAGCTTGGAAAGCCAATACGATTGAGCAGGGCTTAAATCCTGATGATATCGCGCGCGCAATTGAATTTGCGTATGCTCAACCACAAAATGTATGTATTCGGGAAATTGTGATTGCGGACACTAAACAGGACGCATAAATGCAAAACTTAAAATTAAGTTTGGAAAACCTTGGTTTAGCCAAAGCCGAGGTTTTGGTTTATTTAGATATTTTGCAAAACGTCAATACAAATGGCTCGCAGATTAGTAAGCGCGTGGATTTGCCGAAACCATCGGTTTATTTGGCGCTGGATAAACTCTATCAACGCGGCTTAATTAATTTAATTCCTGGTAAAACTAAGCAATATCAAGCACAAGATGTTCTTGTCGCATTAGAGAAATTACGTACCGAATATAATGCAAACCTAGACCAAGCATTAGTGCAAATTCAACAAATTCAGCAAGCTAGTGTGCAAAAAGAATTTATCCATATTTTAGGCTATGCCAATTTTAGTGCTCAGCTTAAAGCGATTTTTGCACGTACTGAGCGTGAGTTGTATCTGCAGACCAATATGGATCTTAATTTGTTTGCATCCGAGTTAAGCAATCTAGTGGCTAAAGGTGTGCGGATTATCGTGTACTCATTTGGAGCTAGATTTAATTATCCATTTGTAATTGAAGAATATTATGATGCCGACAAACCAATTTCGGCAGGCTTTCGGATGTTGGCAGTGGCTGATTATGCTGAGTGTTTAATGAGTTGCGGTAAGCCTGATGCTGATTACTTGGCAATTTATACGCAGCAAAAGTTGCAGGTAAGTTTGCTGGCTGAAAATATTCATAATTCAATTTACTGGCTTAAACTTTATCAGGAGCAACCGAATTTTAGTTATCCATGTCGTTTAGCCACGCTCGCCGAACAGGAAATTCATTTAAGTGGTTATTCATTTTGATAGTTAATTTTATTATTTATGTCTGAATTTACTAG
The DNA here is from genome assembly GCA_019744945.1 of Burkholderiales bacterium. Taxonomy (GTDB): domain Bacteria; phylum Pseudomonadota; class Gammaproteobacteria; order Burkholderiales; family UBA11063; genus Aquella. The sequence continues at coordinate 13,928 of JAIETT010000309.1, read as the reverse complement.
GTTATTTTTACATTCAGTTTCTATGTGAAAAATCAGTGTGTTATTCTTTTGTATGACCTTTCTATGGACAAGTTTTTCAAAGAACTAAAACTCTAAATTTATATTAATTGGTTTTGATAAACATTTTTAGTTAGCTTAATTATGTTAAAATATGCATATTGAGGTATAAGCATATGTAGCAAGCATTTGTTACATTTCAAAAATAAATGTATGGCGGTTAATTGGTTATAGTGTTTAATGTAGAATAGAAACTAAAAAGTATATGAAAATAACGAAAATTTTGGGTATATGTGCTGCGTTTGTCTGTGTCTCGTCTTCTGCGATTGACTTAAGTGGGAATAATTCTGCATTGGTAGCAAGTGCATTGTCTAGTGTTCAGCCAAGTGATGCAGGTGCTGCATCGGCGTTGGCTGGTGTGGCATCTAGTTCCAGTGATGTGATGGTTCCACCCATTCAGGGTTATTCTTCTGGAGCTGCAGGTGGTGAAAATGGCGGTACATCAATCATTAATTCTCCTTCCTCTGTGGGTGGTGGTAGTCAAGTTTTAGCTGTTCCGATGCGTCCTCGACCTCCAGTACTTCCGAATGAATTTCAAAATAGCGTTCAGATTAGAACTGGACTCTTTCTAAAGCAATATGGCTATGATCTCTTTAATGTTCCAAATACCTATAACTTGATTAATAATGTTCCGATTGACAATAACTACACGTTGGGTCCTGGCGATCAAATTTATATTCAGGCGTGGGGATCTCTTACGGTTAGTTATACGGTTGATGTAAGTAGCGATGGTACTATTTATATCCCCAAGATCGGTGCATTTAATGTTGCAGGTGTTAAAGCCGGTTCTTTGGAAGAGTATTTGAAGAGTAGAATTGGTCGGGTATATAAAAAATTTCAACTTTCAGCTACCGTTAGTAAAATTCGTTCTATTCAAGTAAATGTTACTGGGTATGCTCAAGTTCCTGGAACCTACACGGTTAGTTCTTTAACCAATCTTTCAAATGCTATTTTTGCGGCAGGTGGACCTGCTGCAAATGGATCGTTACGTAATATTGAACTTAGACGTAATGGTGTGATAGTTAAAAATTTTGATATGTATCAAATTTTACTTAAGGGTAATAACTCTAGCGATGTACGCTTATTACCAGGAGATATTATTTACTTTACTCCAAAAGGGAGTGAAGTTGCAATTTATGATGGAGTGAAATTTCCAGCAGTTTATGAGGCTAGACCAGGTGATACGGTTGCGGATCTATTAAAATATGCGGGTGGTGCGTCATTTGATAATTCCAAAAATAAAGTTGTTATTGAACAGCTTAGTCATAACAAGATAGTGGTTAATGACTATGATTATGTACATGGTTTGCAGCAATCGCTTGATGATGGTGACATTGTTCATTTTTCGCGTACAAATAAAGAATATGATCAAACAATTGTGTTGATGGGAAACGTTGCTAATCCGACACGTTTAGCTTTTCGTCCAGGAATGACTATTCGTGACGTTATTCCAAATAAATCAGCTCTGTTAACCAGAAGTTTTTGGGATAGCTATAGCTATAATACCTATGGAAAAGATAATCTTCTAACTCAGAGTGGCTTGGAAAAAACTACAAATCGTTTTGGTGATGATGCACCATCATATAATTATTCTGCTGGATTAAATAGTACGACAAATGCAACAACTAATCCTCAAGAGCAAGCTGGAAATATTCTTCGTGATTCACGTTTGAATTATAATGGAAGCGCTGGTGCTAGTCCAACGACAGCAAAGCAGGTTTTTAGTAACAGTGACAATTTGTTGGTAGCTGGGCCAATTAGTATTCCAGAGGCGGATATTAATTGGAATTATGCTGCGATTATTCGTATAGACCCTAAAAATTATTCGACACATTTGATTCCATTTGACTTAGCTAAGGCTATTGCTGGTGATTCAGCAAATAACATTCATTTGCAAGCAGGGGATGTAATTGATATTTTATCGAGTAAAGATGTCCGTAATCCAATTGAGTATCATCCAATTTTCGTGTTTGTTGATGGTGAGGTGAGTAGACCTGGTGTTTATGAATTAACAACTGGCGAGTCAATTACTGCATTGATTAATCGCGCTGGAGGTACAACTAAAAAAGCTTATCTATTTGGTATGGAAATTGATCGCCTTTCGGTTAAGAAAAAACAAAAAGTTGTCTTAAATCAGATGTTAGATCAAGCTCAACAATCTTTGATTGCACAATCTAGTGCGGCAGGGTTAAACATAGTAAATGCTGGTCAAGCTCAAATTCAAACTCAAGTTTTACAAAGTCAACAAGCCTTAATTGATAAAATGCGTCAGATTCAACCAGTTGGACGAGTTGTATTACGCATTAAGTCAAATAAAGTTGAGGTGGGAGGGTTACCTAATTTTGAAATGGAAAATGGTGATACCGTCTATATTCCACCACGACCTAACACCGTAGATGTAGTTGGGCAGGTTTATAATCCTGCAACCTTTGATTACGAGGCTGGATTAAGTGTGCAAAATTATATTGAGCAAGCTGGAACTGAAAATGACTTTGCCGATGTTTCAAATGAATATGTTTTACAAGCTAATGGCATTCTATATAGTCGTAAACAGGCTGGTTGGTTTGGTAGCTTTGCGAGCCGTAGTTTAAACCCAGGTGATACGGTTATTGTACCGCAGCAAATTCAGTTTGGTGGTTTTGTACAGAATTTAATGAATTGGACACAAATTATTGCGAATTCTGCTCAAGCGGTGGTTTTGTTTACCCGTTAAGAATATTCAAATTAAGTTTGGAGTATGGTTATATGCTAAATGCTTTGAAAGAACGAGTTGCCTTGGTTCTTATAATTATGATTTTACTACCCTTATTTGTAATTGGTGCATTTGTTATGATTGCGTATGTTTTTATTTTTGGACGTAACTGGCATTTAAGGCAATGTTTTCGTACGGTTGATCACTTTGTAAATGTTACTTTGTTTGGTGGGTATGCGTGGGAGTCTTTATCCTCGCATGCTTGGCGAGAGCGGGAAACTAAAGTTTGGGCACCATTAATTATTAAACTTGCAGATACTTTTCATAAAGGGCATTGCAGAAAAGCTAATTTGCGTGAGCAAGCAATAATTAATTTAGTTAAAGAAAATTACCTTGATGAACAGACGATTAAGTTTTAAGTGTGAAAAATAAATATCCTTGGCGTGAGCGCTTGAAGGTGAATTTAGCTATTTTGGGATTTAAAGTATTAATTTATTTCCCAATGCCGATTTTGCGCCTGTTAAGCGTGGTAATAGAATTAGGGATGTATCAAGCCTCTAAATATAATTGGCTGCCAGCGATGCGACGGCGTTATGCAATTGCATTGACAAATTTACAATTGTGTTTTCCTGAAAACACTGAGTTGGAGCGGCGTAAGATTTGGCGAGCCAGTTTTCGCGAATCGGTATTAGGCTATCTTAATTATGGCTTACTTTTTTGCGCCTCACCCAATAAATTGCGTCAGAGAATTAAATGTCAAGGACTAGATGAGGTCTTAAAATATGAACACTCTCAAGCCGCAATTATCTTAGTTCCACATTTTTGTGCCTTCGATATCGGTATGAACCGAGTAAGTCTTGATGTTAGTTTTTGTAGTATCTATAAATATGTGGATAATTATTTCTATGAGTGCTTGAGATTAGCAAGGTTGCGTTTTGTTAAACCTGATGATAATTCGGTAATCTACTCAATTGAGGATGGTCTTATACCTGTGGTACGAGTATTGCAAAATAAGAAATTACCTTTATTTTATTTACCTGATTTGGATTACGGCGAAACTAACTCAATCTATGCTCCATTTTTTCAACAATCACGTGCGACACTTAATACACTCCCTCGGCTTGCTAAATTAGCTAAAGCAGTTGTTATACCAAGTAATTCTTTTCGTCGTGGAAATCATTATTATTTTGAGTTTAAAAAGGCGGTGGATAAATACCCAACTGGAAATAATGTAGATGACGTTGAGACTATGAACAGCATCCTCGAGCGCATAATTCGTGAGCACCCAGAACATTATAGGTGGTATTTTCCAATTTTTAAAACGCAGCCTAATAAACCGGATGGTTATTTGTACGAAGGTGTTGAAGATAAAATAGTTTTTTAGGTGTGAGTATTTATGAAAAAATCGCGGTTGTTACATGTAGTCGCAACAAGAATGTTTACGACACTAGCTGCAGATCATACTATTGAATGGTTGGAACGACGTTTAGATATTTTTGAAACCTTTACTCTTCCATCGCTTATGGCACAAAGTTGTCAAGACTTTACATGGATATTATTGGTGAGCGCTGATTTACCATTGGTTATTTCTTCTAAATTAAATACAATTGTGAAACCCTATGCGAATATTTATATTATTGCACTGCGCGTAGCGGACTTACATGATCAAGCAGAATATCAGGAAGCTTTTTCAGAATTTATTCAGCAACATGAATTTAAATACGATTTCTTACTTAGTTCGCGAATTGACGGTGATGATGCTTGGCATAAGGATTATGTTGCAAAGATTCAGCAAGAAGCGCTAGATTGGAGTGCAAAACATACTAAGTGGAGCAATTCCGCGGGGGTTATTTTTAATTTTCCATATGGTCAAATTTGTTACCCATTTGAAATTCGTGGTAAAGAAGGAATTGGCAATTGGCGGCGTAAATTCTTTTCTCAATCGGTGGATGTATTGAGTGTTCAACAGTCTCAAGAAACATTATATAAATTTCCACATAGTAAAACAGCGCAGTTTGCTAAAGCGAATAACTATTTGTGTCACTATATTAAAACTAAACATCCAATGTGGCTGTATGTTCAACACGTCCAGAATGATGGTTTACTGCGTAAATGGCATCGCTGGTTTATTTTATTTGAAAAATTTATGTTAAAATTTCATCATTTTAAAGCTGGTGAGCTTGAAATGTATGGTATTTCAGAACAATCAAGACAGCGTTTTAAACAAAGATATTTAGCTCATACTAGAAAATGTTAGTTTTTGCGCATCGTGGACTACATCATGAGTATTTAGAGAATAGTTTTGAGGCTATAGTAGCGGCTTTAGCATCTGGGTGTCAAGCACTAGAAGTTGATTTGCAGCTAACACGGGACCATAAAATTATTTTGATGCATGATTTTGAGCTTAAACGGTTATATGGTGTTGAGCGGTTTGTTGCTGATTTGACGTTTGCCGAAATTCAATGTTTAGATAATCAAGTGGGTAAATTAGGGCGTTTAATTTGTCTTGAAGAATTGTTATGTCTAGTTCCCGCTAATGTGCTTTTGAATCTTGAGTTGAAAACTATGCAGTGGTACAAAACTAAAATCTTGGTTAATGGTGTTTTTAACGCATTGAATAACATGAAACGTAATGTGATAATTTCTTCATTTAATCCATATTTATTGATGCGCTACCGAAAGCTAGATGCTCAATGCTGTATTGCACCAATCTTTGGTGCAAATTTATATTGTTTTAAATTGATTGTTAGGTTAACTGGAATAAAACCAAGCTCTATACACTTTTCTGAAAAAATTATGAATCAGAGCTTACTTGTACAAATGCATAAAGGTGGCTTAAAAATTTACGTTTACACGGTGAACGACCAGCAACGCTATGCTGAACTGGCGCAAATGGGCGTTGATGGTGTATTTAGTGATAACCCGCAGCTATTTGAGGACAATTAAATGCGTTTGAAAAGCTTCTTCATAGAGTTGGTTATATTTTTTTTATGGTTAATTAGTTTTTTACCGATGTGGGTGATTGTATTCTTGAGTGGCATAATTGAACAGATTTGTTGGCGGTTAATCTGTTTTGGTTTATTACGTGGTCTTAAAACCAAATACCATGTGGTGACGGTTAATTTAAAATTATGTTTTCCTAAAAAAACCGAGGGTGAAATTAATGCTCTAGTGCATGCTAATTTTAAAGAAACAATAATTGCGCTATTACACTATGGATTAGTTTTTAAAGCTGGCAAACCACGTTTAGAGAAACTAGTTAAATATGAAAATATAGCTGCAATCAAGGAACATTATCTCAAGCATCCAGTGATTTTTTTAGCTCCGCATTTTTGGGGCTTAGATATTGGTGCAAATCGTTTTAGCATTAATTTTACTAGCTATAGCATGATGTATGATGATAGTGATTCAATGCTTCGTGCAAAGCTTAAAACCGCACGAATGCGTTTTATGGTTGATCATGGTGGAGAAGTATTTTCACGCCAAGACGGCATTAGCAAGATTGTTAAAAAATTACGTAGAACTAAATTTGCGTTTTATTATTTACCTGACATTGACTTGGGAGAAACTAATTCATTGTATGTGCCATTTTTTGCTCATGCGTCGTGTGCTACGTTAAGTTCACTTGCTAAAATAACGCAGTTAACTAGAGCTGTAATTGTTCCAATGGTAACGTTTCGTGAGAGTGGACGTTATGTGGTGAAGTTTTATGATGCCTGGGAAAATTATCCTAGTTTGGATGAGTCAGCGGATGTCTTACGGATGAATCAATTTATTGAGAAAATGATTCTGGAACATCCTGAGCAATATATGTGGAGTCTAAAGCGTTTTGGTACTCAGCCTAATTTAGCCTATGGTAGCTTATATTCGACGAGCTAAAAAGATATTTTAATGCTTAAATTGGAATTTTCGATGAAAATCGCAAATCGTTCCACCATAAAAGCACCCACGCATTTGAGTTTTATAAATTAGATTACTTTTAAATTGTCTAAACAGTTCTGTTTCTGGTGGCAGCGGATTATGCCAGAATTCATTTAGCGCGCATTGATTGGTTAACCCTGGAATATTGTAAAGTGCTTGTTTAGACAGCGCGATAGTTGGCACTTCATGGGCTAATGCAGTAAATCCACTGGTGCTATTGACTACGATACAACCTAGACTTTTTTCTAAGGCTAGATCTAAATGTGCGTCAATTATATAATTAACTCGATTGTGTAAATTTAATTCATTAGTAAAGCGCTTAATTTGTTTTTGATAACAGTGTATGCCACGATCATATGGATGGTGTTTGATTAATAATTTGCAATCTTTGGGTGCGTGAGCTGCAAATGATTGCATAACTTCTTGAATAAATTCTTGCATATCGCCGTATTGAGAATAAGCTTTTATTGCTGAATCGGTATTTATTTGTAATATAACAATATAATATTTGTTTTCATTTAAATAAATCCATTTGGAGTTTCGCTCTTTTTTAAACGGAAATATTGTTGCTATCGCTAGGCTTGCAAAAAACTTATTCCATTTGAAAAATGTACGTAATCCTTTGGCTTGAATATGATGTTGATAATTTGGTAGCCGCCATTGGCTAAGAAATAAACCCCAAGAGTAGCGATAGTAATAACGTAAGTGGTTATAGTAACGCGCTGCGGCATTAAGCGTGATCGAATCAGGTGGTTCGGTAATGGTTGGATGATCCCATTCTCGATAAGATAAAGGATTTTTTGAGAATGAGGTATCACCATTTACACCGTTTTGTTCGATGGTAATATAATTTGAACGAATGTAACCTTCTTCAAAAACATAAACTTCAATATTGTTTTGTTGACAGTATTCAATGGCAATTTTATGATAAATTTTGTGAGCACCGATAAGAAAAATTTGTTGAACTTGATGTTGTAAGATTTTTTTACTAAAGTACTCTTTCCACTCTGCTACACACCCACGATAGAGTTCTGAGTGTTCCGTGTTGAAAAAAAACTGTTCGCCCACATGGAAGTTAATTTTATGAACCTGTGTTTTGTTTTGCATCAAAAATTCAGCAAAATATTTAAAAAAAGGCCCGACTGGTCCTTGTAGCAATAAAACAGATTTTTTAATCGTGATTTTTTTATAGTATTGGTTCATAGTTCAAGCATTTTATAATTCTAATTCGATATTATAAGCGATTAGTTTATGTTTATTTAGATAAAATAACGAATAGATTGATGGATCATTGGGTTATCCTGTTACTTTTTAGTCTTTTGCGGTATGAATAAGGTATAATTCGACTCTCTTGATTTTGGTAATATTAAAAGTCAGCGTTTAGTTTGAAAAGGATTTTTTGTTATATGTTTCCTGTTGATATTAGCAAATTAATTTATATGATTAATCAAATTGAAACTGATCTTGCACAAAAACAAGATTTATTGAATCAGTTGCATTTTGAAAATAGTGGTTTACTTAAACAACTTGACGGGGTAAAGCAATCGATTGAGTTACTTCAGCAACAATTAAATTCAAATAATACATTTCTTGAAAATTTAGAAGAAAGTCATGGTAAAAGCGGTGTTTAGATTATGGCTTCGTTTGTTAGATTTGCAAAAACAGAATAATTACGTGCAAAACGAATATAATAAATTAATTGAACAGCGTCACTTGGTGCTGCGCCTAATTCAACGTTATGATCAGCAATTGAATGAACTAAAACATAAAATCCATCGCCAAAATAAATTACTCGAACATATTGAGCATACTAATTTAGTTTGCAATGACGTAGAGCTTAATGCTCTAGCCGAGGCGAAAAATCCAATTTCAGCCCAAATTGAACGCAAAGGAATATTGAAAAAATTATATAAAGTGCTAGCTTACGAAATAAATCTAGATCAAATTAGTAAAAAAAGTAAAGTACTGCAAGCCTTGCCACAATTTAAAACGCATACTCGCCAGACTCCCAAAATAAAAATGGCTGTGATCATGGATGAATTTAGTTATGCGGTATTCTCTAATGAGGCTGAATTACTCCAATTAAACATAAATGATTATATTGCTGAGCTTGAGCAATTTAAACCAGATTTACTCTTGATTGAGTCCGCGTGGTTTGGTTATAAAAAACAGTGGAAATGGGAAATGTCAATAGTTGGTCCAGCGGTATTTGCGTTAATTAGACATTGTAGTTTAAATCGGATTATGACAGCCTTTTGGAATAAAGAAGATCCAACCCATTTTGAACATTTCTTGCCTTTGGCGCGGATGGTGGATTTTGTCTTTACGACCGAACAGCAGTGTATCCCAACATATCAATATTTATTAGGTCATCAAAGAGTTCATTTGTTGCAGTTTGCGGTTCAGCCAGTACTCCATAACCCGGTGGAAAAATATACTCGTCAAGACAAATTTTGCTTTGCAGGAGCTTATTATTATCAACATCCAGAGCGACAAGATGACTTTGATCGGTTAATTAATGTTTTAAAAACCTATAAAGCAGTTAAAATTTATGATCGTAATTTTAGAAGTCTGAGCCAATATAATCGACCTTTTCCTGAGCGTTATAAGTCAATGATTTCAGGTAAATTAGAGTTTAATGAAATTGACCGTGCGTATAAAGGCTATAAATATGCAATTAATTTGAATACGGTCAAAGATGCACAAACGATGTTCTCTCGGCGTGCTTTTGAATTAATGGCTTCAAATACCTTGATGATTAGTAATCACTCAGCAGGGTTAAAAAACACGTTTGGTGCGTTAGTTTTTTCTTCAGATAATTCAGCGCAGTTAGCGCATTATTTGCAAATCGTTTGTAATGAACCGTTAATTTATGCAAAATTACGCCTTTTGGCGTTACGTGAGGTGATGTCCAAGCATACCTATTTTGAGCGTATGGCAATAATTAAAGCTGTGATTAGTGGTAATAATTACATTAATACGTTGACACCGATTGTTGTTTTAGCTAAAGTGACTAAATTGAGTGATGCGTTGATGGTAATAAAAAATTTTAATGCACAAAGCTATTTAAATAAGCGTTTATATTTGGTAAAAAGCTTTAAGTTGCGTTTAAAAAACTCTAATCCATTAATTAAGATCTTTGGTGATCAAGATGCTTGTTTGGCTGATTTATTTGATGGTGTCGTTGATAATCAATTGCTCGGTTTTTTTTCCGCTGAGGATTATTATGGACCAAATTATTTATTTGATTTAGCTTTGGCGCCGATTTATTCAACTGCTCATGCTTTTGGTAAAGCTAGTTACTATGTAGCAACCGCTAAATTTTGTAAAATAGCTTATGATAAGAAGCAGTATAAGGTGGTACATGGTTTAAAACTCCGGCGCTGTTTAGTGCGACAAGAACATGTGAGAACACACACACTTCAGCATTGGTTAAACGAACCAGAAATTGCTATGGTGAGTTGGGGCAATATGCTTGGTTTGGATGAGTTTAATTATTGTCAATGTGGCATGAAATATTATACAGATGAGATTAAGCAATTAGTTGACGATCTTGACCCTAAAAATTTGGCTGAAATAAATGGTTGATCAATCAAATCTCACCAAAGGTATTAGCTTAATTATAGTTAGCTATTGTGGAGTTAAACGCTTAGAAAAGTGTTTAGAGTCGGTAATGAGTCAAACTATAGCGGCTAATTTAGTTGAAGTGATAATTGTGATTAATGGTCGTGATGACGGAAGTATTCGATTAATTCAAGAATTGACCCATAAATTAGCTAATTTTGAAATTAAAATGCTTTATACGCCAGAGAAAGGTGTGGCAAATGCACGTAATTTAGGTATAGCGCAAGCGAGGCGGGAATTTACGGTATTTCTGGATGATGATGATGTTATTTCACCTAATTATCTAGCTGGGTTATTTAAGTATGCTGATTTAGAGAGTCTTACGCTGTGTCAATTGAAGAATATCTCCTCGCCAACCGCGTTAGCTGAAGTAAGTTCATGTTTGCATCAAACCTCAAACAGCGTGTGCCTCAATTGGTTATTTGCGGTGGTAACCGTTATGCGGGTTATGACGATGAATGCTTGCAAAATTGTTCCAACTAAGTATTTACGTGAGTTTAAGTTTGATGTAAATTTAAAAAGTAGTGAAGATATGGTGCTATTTAGCGCATTGTATATTTCTAGACGATTAAGTTTGAAAGTTGTTCCGAGACATGAGCAAGCCTGTTATTATCGACTAGCTCGGCAGGATTCGTTATCACGACAAACTATTTCATATGATTTCAATATTCGACAAAGGCTGGCGGTAATTAGTGGGATCTTGCGGAGCATAGATGATCGTTCTAAGTTAGCCCATCCAGTTAAGTTCGGTTTTTTTTTGTCACGGGTGCTCGGGGAAGTCATGTACTCAGTACGGATTTTGGTTAATAATATTAATTATTGGTTACGTCGATGTTTTATTCGCTCGTAGTCATGCGGCGCCAGCATGAAAAATAGCTTAATTATTCTAGCTCATCAGGATGATGAAATTGCCATTTACCCACAGATTAAACGTTTAATTGAACATAAACATCGCGTGTGGGTTGCATATTTGACAACGGGTACACTGGATGCGAGCCACTCGGTGGAACGAACAGGCGAAAGCATAAAAAATTTGCTGGCATTAGGTGTTAATGAGTGTCAAATTAGGTTTTTAGGTGATGATTACGCGATTGCGGATAAAACGTTATGTAGAAATTTGGAACTTGCTGCTGATGGGCTCTTGCAATTAGCCAAACGAATCGGAGTGCTCAGTGATATTTATACTTTAGCTTGGGAGGGCGGACACCCTGATCATGATGCTGCACATCTAGTTGGAGTTTTTCTAGCACAACAATTGCAGTTATTAGATAATTGTTATCAGTTTTCGCTTTATAATGGTGCTGATTTAGCATGGTTTAGACGGGTTAGGTTGTTTTATCCACTGCGTGAAAATGGTCGTATTCAGAGTTATAGAATAGCGTGGCATATGCGCTATTTAGGTTTAAAATTAACCTTAGGTTATAATTCGCAAAAAAAAGTTTTGGTGTGGTTATTTCCACTTTTACTATATCATTATGTGTTTGATGGTCGACAACATTTGCAGGGTGTCTCGCTAAAGCGTCTTTTGCAAAAACCGCATGAGCTTCATTTACGTTATGAGCAAAATAAATTTTATAGCTATTTGCAATTTAGGCATGAAGTTGATGGCTTTGTTGCGAAATATTTTCGTTGATAAAAAATGCAAAAATACCCTTTAAAAATTAGTTTTATCGTACCAATTCATAACACCGCCGAATTTTTACCGCGTTGTATTGAGTCGTTACTTGCACAAACATTAGTCGAGATTGAAGTAATTCTCTTGGATAATGCATCCAGTGATCAATCGGCACAAATTTGTCAGCACTATCAAGCCCAAGATGTGCGGGTTCACTTTTATCAATTAGCAAAAATAGGGGTTAGTCGCACGCGTAATTATGGTTTAGATGTAGCGCAAGGCGAATTTGTGGGATTTGTTGATAGTGATGATTATTTATTGGATAATTTTGCGTTTGAGATGTATTTAACGGCCAAACAGCAAAATAGTGCTTTAGTCTGTTGCGGGGTAACTAAAGTCGGTCGCGAGCAAGGAATTATTGCTAGCTATGTGCCAGATATAACAAAGTCTGGGGTTAAATTTTTCAAACAGCATGCAGATATTCGTAATCCAGTGTGGAATAAAATTTATCAACGCGCAATCATTGATAAATACCAAATTCGTTTTCCTGCTGAATCTTATTATGTTGAAGACTATGCGTTTAACTTTATGTTTTACGTTGCGCTGTCAAAGAAGGCAACTATTGCATATGTGCCGCGTCCGCTATACTGCTATTGGCAACATTCAAATTCAATGATGTCGAGTTTATATCAGAATTTGGCACGTTTAATTCCTAATTTAATGCTCAACCTTGAGGCAATTATTGACTTTCTACATAAAAATAATTATTTACCGCAACAGAATAAATTATTTCGCCGGGTAATGGCAAATTATTATATTAGCGAGTTACCGTTATGGCAGATTAAACAAGCTTTAATCGTGGGGGATTTTAAACAAAGTCGCTATGCGTATTTAATAAAGTTATTTTGGGTTTATCAGCGTAAATATGGACACTATTTATTACGTTTGGATAAAATAGTTCAAATTGAGCATATTTGCAAGGTCAAATTACTTTATAAAGCCAAGTTTCATAATGAATATAAATAATCAGTTAATTAAAATTAGTTTTATTGTACCAGTTTATAATAATCAAGATTTATTAGCACGCTGTGTGGAATCTCTTTTGACGCAAAGCTTAACTGAGATTGAAATAATTTTGCTCGATGATGGTTCAACAGATAGCTCACCGCAGCTGTGCGCGCAATACGCAAAACAAGACTCGCGCGTGAAGTTTTTGGCGTGTCAACATATTGGTGTAAGTGCTATTCGCAATTTGGGCATTGCAGAGGCACGAGGGGTTTATTTGGGCTTTGTAGATAATGATGATTGGGTTCAATCAACGTTTGCAGAACAACTTTGGCAAGCCACGCAAAATGCAACTGCGATATTAATTTGTTGTGGGGTACAGAAGATTTTTGCAGATCGTGGCGAATGCTTAAATTATTACCCAGAAGATTTATTCGGGGATGACTTTGTTCGGCAAAATCCAAATATACTTAATCCAGTGTGGAATAAAATTTTTAAAACCGAGTATGTGCAGCAATTTAAGGTGCAATTCCCTGAGAAAGCTTACTTTGCCGAAGATTATGCTTTTGTGGTGATGTATTTTTTGGTGACAAAAAATTTGGGGGCGATTGGACTAGTTAAAAAACCACTATATTGTTACTGGCGGCATTCTAGCTCAACTATGTCAAATGTACATGTTAATTTGAGTAAAAAAATTCATAACTCAATGGAAAATGTGGCAGCACTAATTAGCTTTGTTGAACAACAACAGTTAGCCAAACGTGAGGCACGCTTAGTTCGCCAAATTATTTTAGAATACATGTGGATTAAGTTACCCATTTTAATGCTTCATAATTCGATGTTGCGTTATCCTTGCTCGACTCGTGAATTTAAACAGATCCTGCGAACGTATTTTTATTATCAGCGTAAGTATCAGTCGTTTTTATCATGGCAGTTGCGTATAATTCGGCTGAAATTTCTAATTATTGTAAATTTAACGCGTTGCTATGCTCCGCTGTGGCGCTGGTCGGTTAA
>JAIETT010000262.1 GCA_019744945.1 Burkholderiales bacterium | reverse complement strand
AAGCAAATTCATGAACCACACCTACAAGATTATCTCCGCCAACACTATCAAACTGACCAAGAATTTTGGCAGCGTAAATCAGAGTTTAACTACCACGATCAACGACTAAATTTGATTGAAATTCTCTTGCCTGAATTTACAGATTTCTTTGGCTAGCATTCAACCTAATTTCATCTACTAACTACCATTTGTTGCAATAACATACAAAATAAAAACTAACACCTCATGTTTTTCTAAATAATACCCTACGACTACAGTTACACCAACAAAAAATAAACATAATAGTCATTTGTTTAAATTATACTTTTTCAAATCAAATTCTGCTTGCAAAATTATTATGGCACTTTTATGCTATATTAAAACTACACCCACACTTGTACAATACCACTTGTCATACATATTATAAATACTGACAATAACCACCGCGACTTTTTACACAACCACTAATTAATTTATAAAATTAGTAAATTTTAATGGAGATACCCAAAAATGAAAAGACTTCTACTAATCATCAGCATTTTTATTGCAGCACTGCTCAGTGCCTGTAACGGAGGCAGCAGCAGCACTCCTCCCGTTTCATTACAAAGCATAACGGTTACATCAAATGACAACGTCACCGTACTTGGTGTAAGACAAGCTTTTGTTGCAACTGCTCACTATTCAGACGGTAGCGATGCAATTGTTACAAATAGTGCTATTTGGTCTTCAAGCAACCCAGAAATAGCTACAGTTAGCACCATCGCGACGAAAACTGGTGTAAAACAAGTTAATGCATTAAATGCAGGAATTGCAACACCAGTTGCCGTCGGTCAGACCAACATCTCCGCCAGCTTAAATGGAGTTAGTGGTACGGCACTTTTAGTGGTATCTCCTGCTGTTTTAGTCTCTATCAATCCTGTTACAGCTCCTAGTTTATCAACACCAAAGGGCGTTACACAACAGTTTACTGCAATCTGAGTTTTATCAGATAACACCACAATCAACGTTTCCTCTGCTGCAACTTGGACCTCTGCTACTCCTGCTACCGCTACAATCAGTAACACCGCGGGAAGTATTGGTCTTGCAACCCCAGTTGCCGTTGGATCAACTATTATCACAGCTAGTTTAAATGGTCTAACTAGTCCTGATGTAACATTAAACGTTACTGCCGCGACTTTAACAGCTCTAAACATTTCTGCACCATATTACACCGCACCTCTTGGGCTTACACAACAATTCACCGCTACAGCAACCTACTCGGATACAACTACCCAAGATGTAACTACCGATGCGACATGGGCCTCTATAACTCCAGCAACTGCTGCAATCAGTAGTATTGGACTTGTAACACCAGTTGCGGTTGGAAATACTAACATTACCGCAACATTTGGTGGGTTAACTAGTTCCGCTATGCCATTCACAGTAACAGGAGCAAGTTTAACCTCAATCGCGGTTACCAATCCGTATGCCAGCACCGGTTTAAGCGTTCAACAACCATTTGTTGCCACTGGAACTTATTCAAATGGCACCTCTTATGACATCACAACTCAAGTTACGTGGGCGTCCGCAACTCCAGCAACTGCCATAATTAGTAACACAACGAGCAGAAATGGATTTGCAACTTCAGTCGCGGCTGGAACAACTAACATTACGGCAGCGCTAAATGGTGTAACATCTCCTGTAAAAGTATTGACAGTTACTAGTGCAACTCTAGCATTCCTTTCAACTAGCCCAGCAGCAACAGTAACTGCCCATATTGGAGATACTCTACAATATACTGCAACTGGTACCTACTCGGATAACTCAGTATTCAACATGCCTAATGTAACTTGGGATTCAGATACTCCTGCTACCGCTACAATCAGCAATGCTTCAGGAAGTAATGGACTAGTTACGCCTGTGGCTACAGGAACCACTGTTATAACCGCTACCCTAGCAGGTATTACAAGTGCTAACTCAACGCTTACGGTTAATGCTGCTCAACTGGTGTCTATTAGTTTAGACCTCGCTAATCCAGCAGTCACTACACCGCTTAAAAGCGACAATACTCGTAGCTATAATGTAAAAGCTCATTATTCAGATGGCACTACGGACATTCAAAATGTAGCAGCAACTGTAGATTCCAGTGATCCAACTCATGCAACAGTTGCACTAAACGGCACATGGAACGCTACGGCTGTAAATACAGCAACCTCTGGTGCCACTGTAACATTAACTGCCACGTATTCAGGTAAAACTGCTGAGGCTACATTAAACACTACCGCCGTTCAATCAATTGCCATAACTCCCTCAGCAGTTGATGTCGCACAAGGAGCAAGTCAAACCTTTACTGAGTTAGCAACCTTTACAGATGGCACTACAGCTACAACTACTGGTACTTGGGCTAGCTCAAATCTTGCGGCAGCAACAACTAGCGGAGCAGTAGCAACCGTTCCAAATGCCGCAGCGATAGATGCAACCAGCAATATTACCTATACCGCTCCCAATGGTATAGTTGGAACTGGCGTTTTAACCGTGATAGCCAAGAGTCTAACCTCACTTACTATCACACCATTGACACCAAGTATTCCATTAAGTGACGCTACACAACAATTCGCGGCAACCGCTCATTATAGCAATGCGACCACCGCTGATGTTACAAGCTCAACAACGTGGACTTCAAATGATGCTTCAGTTGCAAGTGTAAGCCCAGGGGTTGTTGGTCTATTCTTCTTAAATGGTATTGGTACAGCTACCATTAATGCAAGTTACACAGAAAATTCCGTAACTAAAACAGCCAACACTAATTTAACTGTTACTCCATAAACCTAGGTAAATACAGTTAAACCATAAAAATACGAGCCGCTTGGCTCGTATTTTTTCGTATCTTATCTAATTTATGTTATAATCCCTAGACTCTAAAAACCTCTAATTCGAGATCAATTTTGTTATGGAATAATTCTTAGTTACAAATCATTACCTTATATCAGTAGCTGACAAGTTTACTACGAGGAGAATATATGCTCGATGATGCAGATTACTTAAAAAATATAATTTATGCAACTAAAATTCTCGTAGAAGCTACAGCCAACCAAAATACAATGATTGGAATCAAAAACGCTCAATCTGAGTATTTGTACATTTCTCCATATTTTTTAGAACAAACCAAGACCAATTTTGATCCACAAAATACATCAATTTCTCTATGGAAAAATTACCCGTTTAACTTAGTTCGTGAAGATGAACTCAAAATTATGCAACTCAAACAACCCATGCAGTTTTTAGTTATTGATTATTTTGCTGGCAAACTCTCACCCAGAATTTTTATTAAAATACCAATAATTAATCCAAAAACTAACAATGTAGTTGGCATAATTTGCCAATCTATCGCCTACCAGCAATTTAATCTCAACACTAACTTAAATCAAGCC
Source organism: Burkholderiales bacterium (assembly GCA_019744945.1). GTDB lineage: Bacteria > Pseudomonadota > Gammaproteobacteria > Burkholderiales > UBA11063 > Aquella. Next base: position 12,780 of record JAIETT010000262.1, on the reverse strand, counting down.
TTAAATACTCAAGATCAAAAAGACGATGCCAAGCAACTACTGACACCCACTCTAAGCGCGCGCCAAAAACAAGTTGTTTTTTTATTCCTTAATAATCTAAGTAGTCAGGAAATCGCAAATTTTATTAATAAAACGACAGACAAATCAATCAAGAAAACTACCATTGATAGTATTTTAAGTGAGCAACTTTATCCTAAGTTTAATGTGAATAATCGCACTGATCTAAAACAAGTTTTAATTAACTTAGGCTTTCATCTTAAAGTCCCTGAAAATTTACTTTACCCGATAGTTTACAAACATCAAATACTCGCTGAAAACACAAAAAAAATCAACTTAAATTAAATTGGATTATACAGTTCTAAAAACTCGGCATCAAAGCCTTGTTCATTCAAATATTCAGTTAGCGCAATAATTCCATAACGCTCAGTCACATAATGCCCACCAGCGACATAGGCAACGCCACTTTCATCCGAAACCGACATAGTATATTCACTCACTTCACCACTAATATAGCAATCCACACCCAATTTAATTGCATCATGCAGCATGCCCTGCGCACCACCAGTACACCAAGCGATTGTCGTAATCAGTTTTTCTTTATCACCAAAAAACACTGGTTTATGTCCAGTACATTCTTGATAGTGCTCAATAAATTCACTTAAAACCATTGGTGTAACTAATTTGCCATACCATAAAAACTCTTGCTCGTCACTTTGTCCCTCGACTTCAATTTGCAATACTTCGGCTAATTGGCGATTATTTCCCAAACGCGGATGATTATCCAATGGTAAATGGTAACCAAAATAATTAATATCATGCTTAATCACGCTCGCAATCCGCTTGTAATTAAAACCAGTTAGCACATTACTGCTATCATTCCAGATAATTCCATGATGCGTAATAATTGCATCGGCATTAATTTCCGCAGCGTAATCAATCAGTGCTTGACACGCTGAAACGCTAGTCACAATTTTAGAAATTTCTGGGCGACCTTCAATTTGCAAACCGTTATGACAATGGTCTTTGAATTCTTTAGGCTGTAACAACTCATCCATGAGTTGAATAAATTTTTCGCGTTGCATAAGCTAATTCCATTTAAAAATTAATTGTGGTATTCTAATAGAAAAAGCCCACCGAAGTGGGACTTTTTGAAAACTAAAATTTATAGTTGTTCGGCGTGATTGGCTAAGTAATCAGCAACTCCAGCCGTTGAGGCTTTCATGCCTTCTTTGCCTTTGCTCCAGTTAGCTGGACACACATCACCATGTTCTTCATGGAATTGCAACGCATCAACCATACGTAACATTTCATCAATATTACGACCTAATGGTAAATCATTTACCACCATATGACGCACAACACCGTTTTGGTCAATTAAGAATGAACCACGGTAAGCCACACCAGCAGCAGCTTCAACACCAAAACTTTGGCAAATTTCGTGTTTCACATCGGCAACTAAAGTATAAGCAACTTGACCAATACCGCCTTTATTAACTGGGGTATTTTTCCACGCAAAATGCGAGAATTGAGAATCAATTGACACACCAATCACTTCAACATTTTTAGCTTTAAAATCAGCCAAACGATGATCAAAGGCGATTAATTCAGATGGACACACGAAAGTAAAATCTAATGGATAGAAGAAAACAACCGCATATTTGCCTTTGGTAGCTTCTTTGAAATTGAAATTATCAACAATTTCACCAGTTCCCAAAACTGCCGCAGCAGTAAAATCAGGCGCTTCTTGACCAACTAAAACTTGAGGGTAAAAATAATTTGTATCACAACAGCTCATATTAGGACTCCTAAAATAATATACTAAATAACTCTGACATTATTTTATCATTAACTCATGCTAGATTACAATAGAATTGAAAAATTAAACTCACAAAACCACAAATCTAAACTCTAAAATTCACAAATAGCCACATTTATTTTATGGTATAATAACCTCTGTTTTTTAGGGTTGTACGCAAGCGTATACGACTAAATTACAATGAGATTAACTATTTTACTATTTTAAAGGTGACTTATGACTACCACCGTTTTAACTCAAAATGAAGCTACGAAATTAAATAAATTCTGGCGTGCCTGTAATTATCTAGCCGCAGGCATGATTTACCTGCGTGAAAATGCGCTCCTCGAAGAACCACTGCAAAAAGAACACATCAAAGAACGTTTATTAGGTCACTGGGGCTCAGCTCCAGGACTAAGTTTTATCTACACCCATTTAAATCGTGCGATCTTAAAACACGATGTTGAAATGATTTATATTGCAGGTCCTGGACATGGCGCTCCTGGTGTAATTGCACCAGTTTATTTGGAAGGTTCTTATACCGAAAAATATCCTGACATTACATTAGATCGCACAGGTATGCAAACTTTGTTCAAAAAATTCTCATTCCCTGGTGGTTTAGGTAGTCACTGTACACCTGAATTACCTGGTTCAATCCATGAAGGGGGTGAACTTGGCTATAGCGTCTCACACGCCTATGGTGCTGCATTTGATAATCCACAATTAATCGTTGCGGCTGTAGTTGGTGATGGCGAATCTGAAACAGGTCCACTCGCAACCGCTTGGCATAGCAATAAATTTTTAAATCCAGTTACCGATGGTGCTGTATTACCGATTTTACATTTGAATGGCTACAAAATTAACAACCCTTCAATTTTATCGCGGGTATCCCATCAAGAATTAGAATTCCTCTTCAAAGGTTATGGTTATACTCCATTCTTTGTTGAGGGCTCTGATCCAATGACGATGCATGAAACCATGGCAAAAACCATCGACGAATGTGTTGCGATGATTAAACAGATTCAACACGAAGCACGCGTTAACGGCAACACCGATCGACCATTTTGGCCAATGATTGTTTTACGTAGTCCAAAAGGTTGGACTGGACCAGTGGAACATAAAGGCAAAAAAATTGAAAACTTCTGGCGCTCACATCAAGTGCCGATCACCATTGATGCCAAAAATCCGCAAGAAAGTCTCGATGCAATTGAAGCATGGTTAAAAAGTTACAACCATGAGGAATTATTTGATGCTAACGGTAAATTAAGTGCTGAATTACAAGCCATGATGCCAACTGGAGACAAACGCATGAGTGCTAATCCAGTGACCAATGGCGGTTACGACCAATTCCGCACGCTAGATTTACCAGATTATCGCGAGTATGCGGTAAAAAATGTTATCTCTGGCGTGACTAAACATGAAAATACTTATCCATTAGGTGAATTCATGCGTGATATCATGAAACGTAATATGCAAAGCTTCCGCGTTTTTGGTCCAGATGAAAACACCTCAAACAAACTTCATGCTGTCTATGAAGTCAGCGAAAAATGTTTCTGGGGCGATATTCTACCGATTGATAGCGATGGCACGCATTTATCACGCAATGGTCGCGTAATGGAAATGCTTTCTGAACATACTCTGGAGGGTTGGTTAGAAGCGTATACTTTAACTGGTCGTCATGGTTTATTATCTACCTATGAATCATTTGCCCACGTAATTGACTCAATGGTTAATCAACACTGTAAATGGCTCGATATGATGAATCGTGAAAAATGGCGTCGTAAAGTGCCGTCATTAAACTTATTGATGACATCAACCGTGTGGCGGCAAGATCATAATGGCTTTACTCATCAAGACCCAGGTTTTGTTGATTTAGTGGTTAATAAAAAATCATCGGTAACCCGAATTTACTTCCCTGCTGATGCCAACACCTTGCTTTCAATGGCGGATCATTGCTTTAGAAGCCAAAACTACGTTAACGTGATCGTTTGTGATAAACAAAGCCATCCACAATTTGTACCAATTGAAAAGGCTACGCAATATTGTGCTGAAGGGGTTAGTATTTGGGATTGGGCAAGCTGTGAGGGCGAACCAGATGTGGTGTTAGCGGGTTGTGGTGATATTGTAACCTTTGAAGTTTTGGCCGCGGTAGATATCTTACACCGCTATACACCAGAATTAAAAGTTCGCCTAGTAAATGTAATTGACTTATTCCGTTTATCGAGTGAAGATACCCACGGTCATGGTCTAACCGATGATGAATTTATTCGCATCTTTACCGCCGACAAACCTGTAATATTTAATTATCATGGTTATCCATACTTGATTAAACGCATGATAGCCGATCGTTCAAATAACTTAAACTTCAGCGTGCATGGCTATGTTGAAAAAGGTTCAATTAATACACCATTAGAATTAGCGATTCAAAATGGCGTTGATCGCTTTACGTTGGCAATTGATGCGCTAACTCAAGTCGCAACCTCTAAAACACAATATATTAATGTAATTAATAAATTGAAACAACGTCGCTTGGTATGCCAAGATTACGCCTATGCACATGGTGTGGATCTAGCTGAAGAAGCTAATTGGAAATGGCCACATTAATAATTTTCTAATCAAAAGCCCTAGTTTCTACTAGGGCTTTTCCACATTAAATAATATTAATAACTCAACTACTTCACCCCATCTTGCAATATCAATAGAGCACCTTTTAATCCTACCATCATAGCGGCAGCATTAGTATTACCTGATGGAACATTTGGAAATACCGAGGCATCAACAACTCGTAAATTTTCAAGACCATGTACTTTTAAATTTTGATCAACTACCGTAATTTTTGGATTATCACCCATCGCACAACTACCACACAAATGATAAATAGATCCTGAATTCTCCCTAAAGTAATCAAGCATTTCACTTTCGGTTTTCAATTCATTACTTGGGACAGTTTGTCGAACTGTAACATCTCGTAATGATTTAGAATTCATGATTTTTTGAACCAATCGTGTACCCTGAATTACTTCACTTTTATCATGTTCTGTGGTTAGATACATCGGCTTAATTAATGGAGCATCCATATAATTATTGCTTGCAATTTCAATAAATCCACGGCTAGTAGGACGACAAGGATTAAACGCCAACAAAAAACCAGAATATGGTTCAGGTTTGAGTGTTCTGCTACCATCTTTTGGAATCTGATAAGACAGTGGATTAAAATACAATTGAATATTTGGTTCAATTAAGTTTTCATCCCCTTTAAATAATCCTCCAGCTTGATTAACACTTATCGCAAATAAACCCTTTTTAAACAAGGCATAATTTAACGCTGTTTTAGCTTTACCATATAATGACCCAATTTCATCATTGAGGGTTTTAATTTTTGCTTCGTAATAATAGCTTGCACAAATATGATCCTGTAAATTTTTACCAACTGCATCCAACTCATGCACTAACTTAATATTATGTTTGGCTAATAAATCACTTGGACCAACACCTGATAATTGTAAAATTATCGGACTATGTACAGCACCAGCACTAAGAATAACTTCTTTATTAGACTTAATTTCAATCGAGTTATTCCCTTGGTTTATCTTAACGCCAATTGCTTTCTTACCCGTGAAAAGAATTTTCTCAACTCGTGAATTTAGCATAACTGTTAAGTTTTTACGCTTTAAAGCTGGTGTTAAGTACTCAAAACTACTTGATGAACGAACACCATTATTCACATTTATGTCATAAATACCAGCACCATAAGGATTCTCACCATTAAAATCATCGGTAACATTATATCCAAGCTCTTTGCAAGCAGATAAATAATAATTACACAATGGATGTGCTACATCCTTCATTCGCGTAATTTTAATTGGCCCGCTACCACCATGGTAAGGACCATCACCAAATGGATGCGTTTCTAATTCTTTAAATATGGGCAATACCTTATCAAATGACCACTGACTGTTTCCTTGTTTTGCCCAGTCATCAAAATCATGCTTCAGTCCACGGATAAATATCATAGCATTGATTGATCCAGAGCCACCCAATACCATGCCACGCGGACAATAAATATTACGGTTATTTAACTCTGCTTCAGGCTGAGAATAAAACATCCAATTGCTTTTCTCATTATAGTAAGACTTTGCAAATCCAACTGGTATTTTATACCACATTGAATTATCTGAGCCACCAGACTCCAACAAAACCACACTAAATTTACCTGATTCAGAAAGTTTATTTGCTAAAATACATCCTGCAGATCCACCACCAATAATAATGTAATCAAAATTCATTTCTATTAACCTATTATAAATTAATCAACCATGTGCAGGAGCGTCATCTTTAACGTCAAATGGATTATCTGACATTTGCAAGTGCAAACGTTTACCAGTATATGGTGCATTTTTTAAAACTACATCCATGTTAAGCTCAACCCCCAGACCCGGCTCAGTCGATGGAATAATGTATCCATTTTCCCATTGGATTGGCTTCTTCAAAATTTCAGCATGAAAACCACCCCATGTCATGATACTTTCTTGAATTAAGAAATTTGGCGATGCCGTAGCTAACTGAAAGCTAGCAGCTGCACCAATTGGACCATTGTATAAATGAGGTGCAATTTGTGCATAATATACTTCTGCCAACGAAGCAATTTTTTTGGCCTCTAAAATTCCACCAACTCGACCAATATTCATCTGTAAAATCTTTGCTGCACCTGAATTCAGTACTTTAAAAAATTCATATTTTGTCGTTAAACGTTCACCAGTTGCAATAGGAATACTAGTTTTACGTGCTACTTCAGCCATGGCATCTTCTTGTCCTGGAGGAACTGGCTCTTCAAACCATAATGGGTCATATTTTTCCAAGCGTTTAGCTAATCTAATTGCTGAAGATGGAACCATCTGTCCATGAGTTCCAAACAATAAATCAGCTTTTGAACCAACTGCTTCACGAACTAATTTACAAAATAACTCACTACGATCCATTACCTCTAAGGAAAGTTGATGTCCTGAATAGGCCGTGTATGGACCAGCTGGATCAAATTTAACCGCAGTAAAACCTTTTTTAACACACTCAGCAGCATATTCAGCAGCTAAATACGGATCACTGTAATCGTATTCACCCTTAGAATTTTTAGGATATAAGTAAGTATAACATCTTAATTTATCATTTACTTTACCACCAATAAGCTCATATACAGGCTTATTAGCAGCTTTCCCAATAATATCCCAGCAAGCCATTTCAAATCCACTAACAATGCCCATCATGGTTAAATCTGGACGTTGCGTGAAACCACTTGAGTACGCTCTACGCCAAAATTTTTCAATATGGTGAGGGTCTTGATCTAACAAATAACGCTCAAAAACATCATTAATTAAATATTTCATGCCATCAGGATGAAATGTTGCTGAATAAATTTCACCAACCCCCTCAATTCCACACGATGTGGTTAATTTTACAAATATCCAATACATTCCACCAATATGAGGAGCTGGGGTTGCAACAACATATGATTCCATTTTAACTAATTTCATATTTTTTCCTTTTACTAACTATAGATTTTAATAACACACATGCACCACAACCGATTAATCCCATCACACCAATGTAGATAAAAAATATTCGATAACCAATTAAACCAGGATAAGTATCCGATAAATAACCACTAACCGTTGGCAAAAATACATCAGGCAAATAACCAATTATTGACACCAGACCAATTGCCAAACCTTTAACATGATTAGGTATGTGACAAATATCTAAAATTGCCCAGTAAATCCCACGAATAATGTATGTAATTAAACCACAAAATACAACCATAAAAATTAACAAGTAAATTGAGTGTCCTTGTCCAATAAAAGACAAACAAAACAGACTAATTGCAGAAATAAATAACACAACTTTTAAGACTGAAAGATTTGAAAACCTATCCCCCAAGAGTCCGCCACCAATGCCTCCTAGCGGTCTCATCCAAAGCTTCAAGGCTACGATAAAACCAGCCGCAACAGCAGTAAGCCCAAACCCACCCTCTTGCATATAGCCTGAAAATAAATACGTAGCCCAAAATTGCTGATATCCACAAAAAATTATTATTGACATCAACCAAAGTTCTTTAATTACCGCTAATTCTTTAAGATTCGCCCAAAGAGATACATCAGATTTCGTTGCTTGAGCTTGGTTACTTTTCGCTGGATCTTTAAAACACAGGATAATTAAACCAACAATAATACACGTGATCGCATATAAGTAAATAACATTTTTTAACCCATGTTCCATATTATTACTCGGGTTATTTTCAGCAAAGTAGGCAAAAATTGAAACAGCTACAGTTGCTAATATTGCTTCAATTAATCCTCTACCACCATCAAGAGCACCATAAAATCTTCCTTGCTCATCTTCTCTTGACAACAAATTAACTTGTTTAATCAGAGATCCCCAAAATGTTAGGCCAGCCGTAATTCCCCAACCACAAAATATAATTAGAAGCTGATTAAAACTTGGAAACGTAGCATACCATAAACCTAATAAGCCTGTTCCAGCCAACGAAAAACTAATTAATTTACGTGGAGAAAATCTATCAGCAATCCAACCACTTGGTAAATAGCAGACGAAGAAAAACACCCCCAAAATTGAATATAGATATCCTAATTGCGTCGCAGAAATATGAAATGCTTCCTCCATCGACGTCTGGTAATTTTGTCGAAGATAAATCATTGGATATATCGCACCAGCGGCCAATATCAAAACACCCAATTGAATATACCGTTGAATTTTCCCCTGCTTATCCATTATTGCTAAATCACTCGGCTCACTTCCTTGATTATTCATCGCCATCCTTTCATCCTTTAATAGTTCATAACTACAAGTCTAGTTTGCGTAAATTCAAGCATACCATGCTTTCCATCATCTCCACCAAGGCCAGAGCGTTTCCAACCAGCATGATATCCCTGATATGGATCAGCTGGGGTACGATTAATATATAATTCACCAGCTTCAATAGAGTTGGAAAAATTCATTATCGTACGATAATTTTCGGTAAATAACACTGAGGCTAAACCATACTGATGATCATTTGCCATTGCAAGCGCCTCCTCAATATTTGAGTACTTAAGCACAGGTAGCACTGGACCAAAGATCTCTTCTTGAATAATCTCCATATCTTGTTTGCAGTCAATAAGTAAGGTTGGCGGATAAAAAAATCCAGTTCCGGCAGGTAGTTCACCACCTAAAACCAATTTTGCACCATCTGCAACAGCTTTAAGCACCGCAGTATGCACATTATCTCGTGATTTAGCGCTAATCAAAGGTCCCATTGCATTCGGATTAATAGCTCTGTCACCAAACTCTACTTGAGACATATTTTGTTTTAATAATGCGATGAATTGCTCATAAATACTCTCATGAACATAAACTCGCTCAACAGCAGTACATAATTGACCACAATTAGTTGTTTTAGATTTAATAATTAGCTTTGCTGCATTCTCTAAATTAGCATCAGCCTCAACAATTGCAGGTGTTTTACCACCAAGCTCAAGTGAACATTTCGCAATATTAGCTTTCGAATATTCAAGAATTTGACGTCCTGCAAACACACTTCCTGTTAACGTCAACATGCCAACGCGTGCATCAGTGCAAATTTTACCAGCGACATTGTGATCCATAATCATTATATTAATTACACCAGTTGGAAAACCAGACTCAACAACAGCCTTAGCAATTTCCATAGCTGAGCATGGGGTGTTATTGCTTGGGCGTACTAATACACTGTTGCCTGTAATCAACGCAGGTGCAATTTTACGTAGCAATGTGTACACTGGGTAGTTAAATGGAATCAAACAAGCAGCTATTCCAATTGGCTCTCTAAATAAAAGTAAATTTTCGTTTGGTGAGTCACTCGGAATCACCTCGCCTTCAATGCGCCGCGCCCACCCAGCATGATAGCGTGTAACTTCTGCCGCATAAACGACCTCATTCGTTGCATCAAGTAGACTTTTGCCACTTTCTAATGCCAACACCCTTCCAATTTCATTAGAGTTTTCAATCAGTTTATCAGCCAATTTTAGTAAATAATCAGCACGCTCAATACTAGTAAGTTTTTTCCATTTTTTCTGAGCTGCACTAGAAGAAACTAAGACCTCCTCAACCTGAGTTGAAGATAAATTTTCTAAATTTGCAATTACCTCACCGCTTGCTGGGTTTAAGACTTCTAAAATTACGGCATCAGAGCTTTGAATAAATTTATTATCAATAAAGCTACTATATTTCAACATATAAAACCCCTTCCAAGGATCTGTTTATTCGTCATCAACATCACGTCGTTCATATAATAACTGCACGTAATTACTCAATTTATATATCACATCATTAAAATAGTTTGAATATATTTCAAGCCAATCAAAATATTAACATCAATATTTAAAATACAATCATGAATCAAATCTATTAAAACTTTGACATCACCTAATTTTATTATACTGTGATAAAATAGCAGGCATTGTACATCAACTGAATGTGTAATATACCGTGCAGCGCACAAATCTTCTTATTAATAGAATGCTTTAAATTCTATAATTAACAGAACAGTAACGCTTATTTCCTGAGAACCACACCAACTTTATAACACATTTATATACAAAATTAACCAGGTCTAATTTATTTTATTTGGAGTTTACAATGGATCAAACACAAGATTTATTCTTTATGAATGTCGCGCTTGAAGAGGCTAAATTAGGTGCTAGTGAGGGCGAAATTCCCATTGGTAGTGTCTTAGTTATCGATGGCAAAATTGTTGGACGAGGACATAATCAACGAGTTCAGCAGGGAGATCCAATTTTACATGGTGAAATGGATTGTTTTAAAAATGCTGGACGTTTAAGCGCCAAAGATTATGCTAAAGCCACCATCTACTCAACTTTATCACCCTGTGATATGTGCAGTGGCGCTATTTTACTCTATAAAATCCCGCGCGTGGTTATGGCTGAAAATGAAACATTTAAGGGCGCTGAAGATTATATGCGCAGCCGTGGTCTTGAAGTGATCAACCTTGATCTGAATGAAGCTAAGCAATTAATGCGTGAATTTATAAGCAAAAATCCACAATTATGGAACGAAGACATTGCCGAATAAGCATCTAATTTGAATAAAATTTTCGTAGCATCAACTAATCAGGTGCTACGAAATAACTTCTTTCTATTTCTATACTTTTCAACCAATAGACCTCTTACACAACCATTATTAAAAACTTTAGCAATGGTTGTGTAAGAGGTCTATTATAGTTGATGGCTTAAATGAGGAAGTACGTCGCTTGAACTATGAAGCGACTCTCCCTTAATATTTACTGAGCAAATTATTCCTCAGCCAAGAATTTCAACATTGCCGATGCGGCTAATTTAGCTTCTTTCACCGCTTGAACCACCGTGCTGCCACCATTAGTTGCATCACCTGCCGCAAAAATATGCGCTTTACTAGTTTGGAAATCTTGAGTTATAATTTTATTACCTTCAATAGCTACCCCCGCAAATGCCTCACCTGCATCTATATTTTGCCCAATAGCATAAATAACCAACTCGGCTTTAAGCTTTAACTCTGAATAACCATCAGCATGCTGAGCAATAATTCCATGCACTGCATCATCATCACCTAAAAATTGTTGTGGACTAAATTGAGTTGCAACATTAATACCCAAACTTTGCACAAATTTAAGTTCTTCATGATAAGCAGGAACTTTCGCACCGCGACAAAATACGGTTACATTTTCAGCACCCAATAATTTAGCAGTCGCCGCACAATCCATACCCGTATCCCCAGCCCCAATCACCGCAACACTTTTGGGAATAACTACATCGTTACCTTGACTCCCACGAGCCGCAACCAAAAAATCAACCGCACTAATTACACCACTTAAGTTACGTTCGCCCAGTTGTGCCTTGCGGCCGCTCCATAATCCAACACCAATAAAGATAGCTTTATATTCTTCTTCCAATTGAGCTAAGCTAATATCAACCCCAACTTTGGTATTTAGTTTAATTTTGACGCCTAAATCGCTAACCGTTTTTACATCCCAGTCAACCAACTCTTGATTCAAACGAACTGGTGGAATACCGTAGCTCATCATGCCACCAGCTTGTGGCATTGCTTCATAAATATCAACTTGATAACCAGCTTGAGCTAATTTAGCTGCAACCGTCAGACTCGCTGGACCAGCACCAATACATGCCACTTTAGCCGCATGAATCACGGGAGTTTTGTCCAAAACCTGGAGTTGCAAAGCTTGTTCTTGCTCAACGACAAATTGTTGTAATTTACGAATTGCAACTGGGCGATCCATCGCCGTACGCACACAAGCACCTTCACATAATTTATCCGCAGGACAAACTAAAGAACACGCCCCGCCACAAACATTTGACTCACGAATAATTTTTGCGGCAGCACATATGTCTCCAGCACGCATTGCACGAATAAATTGCTCAGGATTGGTCGCAGATGGGCAAGCCTTCGCACACGGAGCGTCAACACACAGTAAACAGCGTGCAGCTTCGTCAGCTGCCATCCGCTCATCATACTTGCTATCACGAAGTTCTAAATACTTTACTGTCATTGCGTCACCCTTTGCTAATAATTTAAACGCAAAATTATACCACATTTAAAGCATGGTTATTTAGATTTCAACACTCTTCAATAGGAGCTGTCGCTAATTGCATATCTAAATGCGGAATACCATCTTCAGTTACATAACCAGCACTGATCGCCACAAAGCCTAAATTCTGATAAAATTCACGTAAATATTGTTGCGCCGAAATAACTATGTGCATAGTGGCGTAACGGGCTTTAATCTCGGCAAGAACTTGTTGGACTAATTTAGTCCCCAGTGCAGAATGGCGTGCTGAAGCGCGCACGCAAACTCGTCCGAAATGCACACTCTCCGCCTCAGGAGCTAGAATTCGCGCATAGGCAATTAAAGCCCCGTGTTCCCACAGCATGAGATGTAACGC
>JAIETT010000133.1 GCA_019744945.1 Burkholderiales bacterium | reverse complement strand
TGCCAAGTTCGCCACTGAAAATTATGCCATCAATGCCTTGCAGTAAATTTCCGGCTCCTGTAATTATTTGGCAAAGTACCTGAACATAATAGTCGACTGCTAATTTGGCTTGAGCCTGTGAGCTATTGAGTAGTTCTTCTAGTGAAGAAGTCGCGCTATTGGTTAAATTAGCCAAGTTGCTCTCGAGGGCTTGGTTGAGAATTTCGGCGGGATTTATTTGTTGGCACATGGCTAAATTGTGGATTAATTGCGGATCCAGTTGCCCACAGTTTTGCGGCGTTGGTACTAAATTAAATAAATCACTGGCCGAACAATATTTGCTTTTGCCATTTTTGAGTGCGCAAACTAGGCTCATGGTATTGCTTAAATAAATTATAATCCATTTACCTTTGGCACTTTTTTTATCGGTAATGTCGCTGAGCTTACTAACTAAATTATGGAGTGCTAGACCAAAAGTACCATAATTACGGACACCTTGGTTTAACCAAGTTAAATTGGGTGCTAAAAGTTGCTGGCTCACGTCAATACTCTTATGAAAGCCACTATCAAAACAAGCATAATGTTTGCTATTTAAATAATAGTTTAAACAGGCTTCAGCTAAGGCAATATCTTGTGCTTGTTGCAATGGAGATACCACTTTAAATTTAGTTAGTTTATCTAGGCTCAGCTGATTTAATAAGCTAATCTCAGTAAAGTCAGCACCACCGCACGCAATTTTATGGACAATTATCGCAAAAGTATAATTGCTTAAATTGGGATGCGCTATGATTTGAGCATAGTTAATTAGACCATTCTCGATGGCTAAAGATTGTGAGTTAGAATTTAAATCAAGGTTATTCGTCTGAAGCTTTTTATTATAAGAATTAAAAATATTCCATTCTAATTTATCGCCGCTATTCCAACTAATCTCCCCGCGTACTTGCAGGCTATATTTTTTATGGTATAGCTTGAAGATGGAGTAATCCAATTGTTTGCCATATTGATAAAAGGTTAAGACCAGCATTTAGATTTCCCTTGTGATTTTAGCGTGATTGTCCATTAAAAAACGGATACTAAGTACCCGTTTGTTGAAATGGTGATTTTACTCGAGACCAGTATTTTAACTTTGTACCGCGGTAATTGCAATAGTGTAAATTATATCATCTACGGTTGCACCACGCGATAAATCATTTACCGGTTTATTTAAACCTTGTAACAATGGTCCAATACTTAAAACATTCGCACTGCGTTGGACTGCTTTATAGGTTGTATTACCCGTGTTTAAATCTGGGAAAATACATACCGTCGCGCGACCTGCAACAGGGCTATTCGGCGCTTTTTTCTCGCCGATTTCCTTAATCATTGCTGCATCATATTGTAGAGGCCCATCAATTAAGATATCTGGCCGTTTGATCCGTACAATTGCGGTTGCGGCTTTAACTTTTTCAACGTCAGCACCTTGACCAGATGAGCCAGTTGAGTAACTAATCATGGCAACCCTTGGTTCAATATTAAACTGCGTTGCAGTATCGGCACTTTGAATCGCAATATCGGCTAATTCTTCGGCGTTTGGATCGGGGTTAATTGCACAATCACCATATAATAAAACTTGATCTTCTAAGCACATAAAGAATACCGATGAAACTAATGAGCTACCTGGTTTGGTTTTTACGATTTGTAGCGCTGGGCGCACGGTCGCCGCGGTGGTGTTTTCTGCACCAGAAACTAATCCAGCAACTTCGCCGTTATAAATCATCATCGTGCCGAGATAATTAACATCGCTAGTTAAAATATCCAAGGCTTGTTCTGGTGTCATGCCTTTGGATTTTCTTAGTTCAACTAATTGATTGACATAGGCGGCCGCCACATCCTGAGGGTCAATTATTTGCATATTACTTGGTATCGTTAAACCATTGGCTTTTGCCAGTTGATGAATTTTATCAATGTTACCCAATAACACACAATCGGCAATGCCTTTTTCTTGGCAATGAATAGCGGCTTTAAGTGTACGTGGTTCTTCACCCTCAGGCAAGACGATACGTTTGTGAGCGGCTTGAGCTTTTTTGATCAACATATAACGGAATGCTGCAGGAGACATTTTTTTGGTTACTTGATGATTTAATTTTGCTTCAATTGCGCCAATATCAATGCATTCAGAAATTTCACGTTTAATTAATTCCAGACGCTCTAAATCATCACTAGGAACGCTTTTTAAATCTAGATCTTTCATCGCTAAAATAAAGTTTAAGGTTTTGCGGTGATCTTGATTGGCATAAACCGGAAGATTATTATTAGCATCAGCGTAGCAAAACCACATGGTTTCTTGAGGAACGCTATAGTCAGCGGTGAGTAGCAAACCCGCGAGTTTGATGCCACGAGCTTCGGCCAATGATGCCGCCATAATAATGTCTGCGCGATCAATTGCGGTGATCAGTAGTGTGCCAGCCTGTAAGTCGCTGACTAAGTTATTAATACCACGTGAACAGAGTGAGATTTGCTTGATTCTACGAGTGGTGTCACCGCCTTCAATCAATGGATGGATGTTTAAAGCTTGCATTAGGTCTGAAATTCGCGGCTGGGTCATTTCTTTGTTCCAGATAGTCGTACCGAGGAGCTTAATTTTATTTTCAGCAAAAATATTAAGTTGCGCAATTTGCTCATGAGTTATATTCAGTTGATGCTCATCGGCTTCATCAATTAAGCTAAATTTAATTTCGCCATCATCGTTAATTGGTGCATTTAGTTTGGTAACCAGCGCTCCCAAAATAAATTCTGGGCTAAAATCATTAGTCGCAAGAGTTATTTGTTCTTCGAGTTGCTCTAAGTTATTACTAGTTGGACGGGTTACAAAAATAACATTTCCCATGATTGCCCGCACCAACGCGGCGTTAAACCAATCCACGTGATGAGCAAACCAAGATAATTCACTACTTTGGCTGAGTTTGGTATAAATACCTTCGACTAAAACAAAATCGGCTTTAACCTGAAATGGTTCAAATTCTTTCATAATGTCTTCAAGTAAATCTTGACGACGATCTTCTAGAAAATAACTTTGTAGTTTTTGTGGGGTAATTTTTGAATCATTAAACGGATGGAAATTAGTTACTGAGTAGCCATTCTGTTCAAGAGCGTGTTTGATTCCTAGGCGAATTGCCGAGCTCCCAACACCTTGTTCGGTAGGGATTATAACTAAATTACAACTCATAAATATGTCCTCCAAGAATTTTAACTGAATTTAAGGGCTTAATTTTAGCACATAGTCTTGTTTTTAATATGGTTATGTCATGTATAAACATGGTCTGCCCAGAGAATTACATAAATACTTCTAATAAATTATTGAGAAAATCACGTCCTTGTTCGGTCGGGATAATCTTAGTCGGGGTTAATTCAAGAAAACCTTGTTGTTGCGCACTCAGTAATTGTGGCAAAATATGACTAAATGGTAAGCTGGTGGTTTCATTGAATAATTGATTGCTAAAACCATTGGTTAGACGCAGCGCATTCATCATGAATTCTAAACTTAAATCGGCTTTCTGGACTACGCTATTTTCTAGAATATGTTGCTGATTTAAGATGCGCTTCATATATTCTTGTGGGTGCTTGTGGCGACTCTGACGAATAATTTGATCATGAAAACTTAGTTTGGAATGTGCACCGGCGCCAATGCCTAAATAGTCCCCAAATTGCCAATAATTGAGATTATGCTGCGATTGATGAGATTTTTTGGAATAAGCTGAGGTTTCATAGCGCTGAAAACTATGAGCGCTTAATTGATGGATAATTTGATCTTGCATCGCATAGCAGAGATCGTCATTGGGTAAATTAGCTGGAATAAATTTGGCAAACTCGGTGTTTGGCTCAATAGTTAGATTATAAGCTGAAAGATGCGTGGAATTAAAGCTCAATGCCTGAGTGATATCTGCCAACGCTTGGCTTATGCTTTGCTCAGGCAAACCATATATAATATCGAGATTAAAATTCTCAAAATGAGTTGCCACCGTTTCAATTGCTTGGCTGGCTTCGTGTGCGGTATGAATACGCCCAAGACGTTTTAAATGCGCATCATTGAATGACTGGATTCCTAGCGAGATACGATTAACCCCAGCTTCGGCATATTCCCGAATAAATTGACGCTCAACAGTGCCTGGATTAGCTTCCAGCGTAATTTCTGCATAGGGTGAGACTTTGATCCGTGCACGAATTTGCGTTAGCAGGTAATCGATACTTGTTCCACTAAATAAACTCGGCGTGCCGCCACCAATAAAAATCGTTTGAATAGAACGTCCCCAAATTAGTGGCAATGCGAGCTCTAAATCGGCGATTAGTGCGTTAATGTATTCAATTTCAGGTAATTCGCCTTTGAGTTTGTGCGAATTGAAATCACAGTAAGGGCATTTTTGGATGCACCACGGCATGTGAATATAGAGGCTTAGCGGTGGCAGCTGTTGGAGGGCTAGTTGGGTCATTGTTGGTACACAGATTAAATAAAATATTCTTCATTTTAGCACATTTGCGAGTTGGGTTTTTCTTTTTGAGCTGACGATTTGTGCTATAGTCACAGAATAAATTTGACAAGCTAATTTAGAAAAAACTAAAATATCGGAATTGTAAACTTTTTAAGTGTGACCAATATGGATAATAGTGAATTAGAAGCGCTGCAGGCCAATGCAGAATTGGCGGTTGCATTACTTAAGCGAATGGCACATAAAGATCGTTTATTAATCTTGTGTCATTTGACTACTGGTGAAATGAGTGCTGGTGAATTAGCGCGGCGTTCACTATTGAGTCAATCGGCATTTTCTCAGCATTTAGGTGTGTTACGTGCTGAAAAGTTGGTTAAAACCCGTAAAGAGGCACAAAGCATTTATTATTCATTGTCAAATGATGCGGTGCTGGAAGTTTTAGCTACCCTTAAACAAATTTTTTGTAAGTAGAATAGAGGACTGATGAGTAAAATTGAATATTTAGATGATGAACAGCTTAAGAGCATGTTTCCTAATGGTGTTGTGAGTGATGCTGATGTGGTGATTATTGATGTTCGTAGCCCTGGCGAAAATGCGGCTGAGTATATCGAGGGCAGCACCAATATACCGTTAGATGAATTAATGAGTTTTGATCGCAATAAATATAAAGATAAAACTCTAGTTTTTCATTGCAAGGGTGGTGTCAGAACTAAGGCCAATCAACATGTTTTGGAATCTTTAGCCAGTAAACAATCATTTTGTTTTGATGGGGGTATTGAGCAATGGAAAAGTTGCGGACATCCAATCAAAAAGTAACTTATGTACCCGCGGCAATTTCGCCACGCCAGCAAGCGCAATTTATTCAAGCTACTTTGATTTTAGTGGGAATTATCTTGGGTAATTCGTTTTCGCAATGGTTTTATATGCTGGATATCTTGATGGGGATTAGTCTCTTGGTGGCGAGTTTGACAGGTGGCTGTGTGCTTGAAAATTTGCTGGCAAAATTACCGTGGAATAAGCCTTTGCTGGTAAAGAAAGATTAAGATTCTTTTTGAAGCAGTTAGATTAATTTGCGGTGGGTTTAATAAAGAATAATTAAAATTTGAGGTGTTTGGTGAAAAATATAATTATGAGTTTGGGGTTGTTACTCGGAATTTGCTTGGTGCATGCAGATGTCGTTACCAAATGCAACTTTAGCGAGTCAGGTGTAACTAGCTGTCAGGCCAATGAAAGCGCCGCTGAAGTGTTGGACGTTAAATGCCAACCCGATGCATTAGGGCAGACTGCGTGTAGCGGTAGTTATACCGATAAGGTTAAAGCGCAGTTAAAGATGGATTGTAAGCAAAGTAAGCCAGGTGATATTGCGTGTAACGGCACCACTAGTGATGGCACTAGCTTTTTTATGTCATGCTTAAAAACGTCAACTAAAGATGTAAAATGTGCAATCTCAGATAATCAAGGCGAGTCATTAACCATGTTATGTGCTTTGGGTAAAAATGGTATGCCAAGTTGTTTTGGCTTGGATAACCAAGGAACACCACATAAGATTAATTGCACTGGTAAAGCTGGTGAAAGCACTTCGTGTGTGACAAATTAATCGGTCAATTATTTTTGATTTACTGTAAATTATTTTAGTGTCTTGGTACTTAGTAATATTGACTTAGCGTGTCTATGGTTATTGGTGTGCTTTGCATTCAAAAATTTGCAATAATTTAATTTAGCCCGGGTTAATTCAGTCAGATTTTTAGCGTCAAGAAAAGTAGTGACAAATCATTATTTATGTCGATGTTAGAAATTGACCGTTAGATGTTATTGTGGTGACATGCTGAAAAGAGTATCGCTTATTTCAAGTTGTAAACCTCTTCATTAAGATTTGCTCCAGGGAATTGTCCTATATTTTTGTAATTCGAAACTACCGCATCTACTAATTCATTTAGTGAAGTACAATTAT
Organism: Burkholderiales bacterium; assembly: GCA_019744945.1. GTDB lineage: Bacteria > Pseudomonadota > Gammaproteobacteria > Burkholderiales > UBA11063 > Aquella. The sequence goes on along the minus strand of JAIETT010000133.1, from coordinate 10,075 downwards.
ATTTTTGGTATAACGTTTGTAATTGATTTTTAATGAATATCTCATTATAGTTATCATTTGTCATATTTTCTAAAATTTTAGCAATATCCTTCCGTTGTTGAAATCCAAGCAAAATACAAGTCAAGATTTGCTGTTGTTTCTGTGTGAATTCGGATGTTGGTAATGTTGAACCAATAGGGACTTGTTTACCCAAGAAATGTCTTAATATAACCCGCCGTTCTTTGCCGATATCTAATTTTGCAGCAAGAATTAAAATTCCGACACAATCGCCTGTTGATGGATTCGTTAATGGACGTTTTCGCATCAAATACATATCAATGTTGGGCTTTTCAGATTGATAAATCGAATCATTGCGTAGTTGATTAATTATAATATGTTGTTCTTGTTGCTCGATTTCTTGATCAATTGAACTTAGTATAGGTCTCGACTTATCTAATATGGAATCATCTAATTTAAAGGCTTCCGCAAAAGGTTTGGAAAAAGCTAAATATTTTAACGTAGAATTTTTAATTGCGGACATTTCATTAAAGAAAACATGTTTCAATTGCCAAATTTGGGTTCCCAAATACTCTTCATTAGATTGTGTAGCTTGTGGTAATGGTTTATATTTATTAAAAATTAGCATATTATTTACCTCTATTCAATCGGGCAATTTGTGCCATTAGGCAATAAATCCATTGGTAAACTGGGATCAATAATGTTATGCACAATTAAATTTAATACTTGACTGGTGGAGTTACATTCAAATTTATGATACAAAGTTCGCAAACTATGTTTTATTTTATTTTCACTAATATCTGGATTAACTCCAGCATGTAGAATCTGTGCTATTTCTTTACGTGAGTGAAAACCAATTAATAAGCAAAAGGCAATTTGTTGTTGATGATCAGTTAAATTAACGTTAAAACTATGTTCCAGTTTAACTGGTCTTGGAAATAATTTGCGCATGAAAACCTTACGCATGAATCCTGGATCAAATTTAGATGCCACAATTACCAAACCAACAGGATCTCCTGTAAATGGATTTACTAATTGGCGTTTACGCATGCCGCACATTTTGAGTGAGTTCTCTTTTTTATAAAAATATGAAGAGTCTTGATAACCAAGTGAATTTATAATTTGCTGTTCTTGATTGAAAATCATACTTTTAGCGGTTTCATCGATGTCATCACTGCCATGCGTTCCTAGATGAGATTCATCTAAGCCGAATTCAGTTGCAAATGACTCTGAAAAAGCTATGTATTTAAGATCGATATTCTTAATTGCTACCAACTCACTATGAAATAAATGTTGGAATTGTGAAATTTGAAATCTTAGAAATTCGTCATTTGTCATCATTTGTTGATTTGTTTGCAGTAAGTTCTGTGAAAGTTTTGAAATATACATATAACGCACCCTCATTGAGATACTTGATTATAACATCTTACCTATACCTATCTTGAATTAATAGTGAACTCATAACGAATACGATTTATTTAAATTCAATTGAATATTCAAAATAATTTAAGGTGCTAGACAATCAAAGCATACTTAAAGGTATGCTAATACATTGTTACGATCCATAAAAATAAGTATATAAACAGTTCAAAAACTTGAGAAGCTAAATTTAGAGAAATAGTTAGTAATATTAAAATTAGTTAGAAATAACCATCTTTGATCGTTTAGCGTCTAATTCAAATATCCAATTTGGGTGTTTTATTATTTCCATCAAGTGTTACAATATACTTCTAAGCTATGTTAATATTTTCTGTAATTACGCAGAATAACTTCAGAATAAATGCAAGTTTTGTAGAGGATTATATTTTATGATTAAGCAATTTTATGCTAACGTATCCAAATTATGGATACTTTGTCTGTTGTCTTTGGTTTGTGCTTTAAGTGCTTGTAGTAATGGCAGCAATTCTAGTTCAACACCAGAAATTCAGGCAAGTAGTTTTATGATTAGTGGTAGCTCAAATCAAATTAGTCAGTTAACCTCGGGAAATAAGTTGCAGAATTTGCAAATTCCTTTAATTAATTATTCAGCTGTGGCTTACGGCGGTGGTACTTATGTAATGGTCGGCACTCAGGGTGTTATTCTTAGCTCTACGGATAGCATTAATTGGAAAGCTCAAGTAAGTGAAACCAATACTGGGCTAAATAACGTAGCTTATGGCAACGGTAAATTTGTAGTGGTTGGTAATGATGGACTGATACTAACTTCAGCCACGGGCTCTACATGGACAGTGGCAAATAGCGGAGTGCATAACTCATTTATTGGGGTTAGTTATTTAAATGGTAAATTTTTTGCGCTTGGAACTGATGGTGCTATTTTAACTTCAAGTGACGCAAGTACTTGGAGTCAGCAATCTAGTGGAGTAACGCCTACTTTGTACAGTATTAGTTATGGTAGTGGTCAGTATGTTATCGTAGGTGATGCTGGAGTAGTTTTAACTTCAAGTGATGGTATTATTTGGGTCAGACAAGATATTGGTACTGCTAGTAATTTGCGTAATATTACTTACGCACAGAATATGTTTGTACTAGTTGGTGCAAGTGGAATTATCAAGACTTCAGCTGACGGCATAACTTGGCTGAGTCAAAATAGTGGTGTAGCTGTTAACATTCTTAGTATAACTTATGCGGCAGGTCAGTTTGTTGCAGCTGGTGTATCTGGAACTATTTTAACCTCACCCAATGGAATTTATTGGACTTCACAAACTACAAATACTTCAACATACTTAAGAAGTGTTACTTATGGCGCAGGACAATTTGTAGTAGCTGGTTATTCAGGAACAATTTTGACTTCAGCTGATGGCATAACTTGGACGGCACAAACTAATAGCTTGTTAAATAAAATTGATAATGTTGGATTCGGTAATGGTGTATTTGTGGCAGTCGGCAATTACGGAAGTATCTTAACTTCTAGCGATGGAGTTTCGTGGAGTACGCAGCATAGTGGCATTATCGACAATTTGCGTGGTATCAAATATGGAGCAGGGAAGTTTATTGCGGTTGGAGAAGATGATACGGTTATTACATCTGGAGATAATGGAGTTACTTGGGTTCGTCAAAATAGTGGCACTACTTCAGTAAATTTTGGCAGTATTACTTATGGAGCTGGGAAGTTTGTTGCGGTTGGGACATCAGGCACTGTTATAACTTCACCAGATGGTGTAACCTGGACTGTGATTCACACTACTAATACCTATAATTTTTATAGTACTACTTTTGGTAATAATACCTTTGTGATTGTTAGTGAGGGTGGCAAAATTTATACTTCAACTGATGCCGTTACATGGACTGCTCAGACTAGCCCAACTAATAATAATTTGCGTGGAGTTACTTACGGTAATAATATGTTTACCGCCGCAGGTAATGCAGGTACAATTTTAACGTCGCCTGATGGAGTTACATGGACATCTCAAACTAGTGGTACTACGGATGTACTTTTAAATATGACCTCAGGTGCTGGCTTACTTATGGCGGTTGGTGATTCTGGAATTGTTCTTACCTCAACTAATGGTTCTACATGGACTCGTCAAACAAGTGGATCTGCAAATAATTTTAATGGTGCAACTTACGGTGATACTAAAAACTTATTTGTCGCTGTTGGTGACGTGGGAACTATCCAAACCTCACCAAATGGTACGGATTGGACATCACAAGTTAGTGGTACGTCAAAAAATCTCTATGCAACTGCTTCGGCTGGATCAACCGCGATTATGGTTGGTGATGGTGGTGAAATTTTAGCCACTGCTGATGGTGTAAATTGGGTGTCTCAAACGAGTAATGCAACAACTAATTTATTTGGTGCCAGTTATGGTAGTGGTAAATTTGTGGTTGTTGGTGATCTAGGAACAATTTTAAGTTCACCAAATGGCTTTACTTGGAGCGTTCAAACCAGCGGAACGGTTAATAATTTAAGAGGTGTAAATTATGTTAATGGTATGTTTGTTGCCGTTGGTGTAAATGGTACAATCTTAAGTTCTGCTGATGGTGTAACGTGGACTTTACAAAGTAGTGGTAGCGCTAGTGAATTACGTAGTGTAGCTTATGGTGCTGGGCAATATGTTGTGGTTGGTGGCGTAGGTACAATACTAAGTTCCATGGATGGAGTTGTTTGGAGCACTCAAGCAAGTGGTGTCGCAAATGACTTATTAAGTGTAAGTTATGCTGCAGGTAATTTTATAGTGGTAGGTAGTACTGGAGTTGTCTTAAGTTCCGCTAATGCTACCACGTGGAATGCACAAAATAGCGGTACAGCAAGTACCTTACGTGGTATTAGTTATTTGAATGATCAATTTATAGCTATTGGTGATGCTGGTGTGGTATTGAGTTCAGCAAATGGTCTGAGTTGGACATCGTTACCGATTATGAATGGTGTAACCGCATATTCGATTGCGGCATATTAAGGTAAGAGATATACTAAAATAATTGACCTCCATAATTGGAGGTCTTTTTTATTTGTTGCCTAATTATTAATTCACCAGCTCTGAATTCTATTGAATATTTATTGGTTAATTTGAAGGTGTGCATTAAAGTAAATAATTATCGGTAGGAGAATTTAAGCTTAGATATCGCACAATCAACGGTTAGGCTATTTGTATGTTGACTATAATTTATGCTAATTAATTTTTTAGAGTAATTAAACTTTATAAGCTATTATTAATAAGTAAAGCTTGTACCTATTTTAATTGAAATTAGATGTCTTTTAAATTATGCTCGATTATGTTGTTAGTTAACCTTTTTGGGTGTGAACTTACACTTGGTATTATGCTACACTAACATTAAGTGTTTAATAATTGAAATTTGTAGGGATGGTCTGTGGTGTTGAAAGTATTATTTACAAAAATTCGTATATTGGCTATAGTTCTTGGTATAGCTTGGCTGGTGAGTATTTCTGGATGCTGGAATTCAAGCGGAGCAAATGGAGATGGAAATAATTTAATGATGGATGCAAGCGCAATTACAATTGATAATGCTGGAGTAATTCCCGTATTTGGTAATAGCTCAACCTCAACTGTGGTTTATGTACACAATAATACCAAAAATACAATTAGTGGAATTGATTATTCAATTACTTATAATGATGTGAAGGATACTACTAATTTTAGTGGTAAATCATCCAGTGGTTTTAAAGAGAATAAAAGTTTGAGTGCTGTGAGTGATAATGAGTGTTCTACTATTGCAGCAGGTAAGTCTTGTCCGCTTTCAATAGTAACACCAATAATAACTGCTTTAGGCCAGCAAGGTTCAATGAATATAAAAGCTAGTTATCGCATAAACAATAAAATGGTGGAGTTTAATCAAATTATTAATTATGAGCAAGTGCGGAACAATCAACAGATATCTGGAGCAAAATTTCAATCTGGTGTGAATATATCTGGCTATGGTAATCCAACCGGTCATGCAACTATTTATTTGTATGGCAGTGGTCAAAATCAAGTCTATGAAATTTCCAGTATGGTTATTAATAAACCAGCAATAACTATCGAGAATGGCAATATTAGCGGTCATCAAATTAAATCTAATTTTGTGCAAGCCGTTGAAGTTAGTTCACCAATTTTGGCTTCATCGATTAGTGCCACAATTACGGTTAATTCAGATGTATTAGATGTCAATGAAGTTTACGCCAATAAGGTCGTAGCTAAAGGTGACGATAAAGGCCTAAATGGCAAAAATAAATTCCTGGTTCAGAGTCAATTTAATGACAGTGATGGTTTGTTAGTTGAACCCGTTACGTCTGGTGCGATTTTGACCACAGGTTTGATTCCTTTGCTTAACACAATCAATGGGACCAGTGGTAGTATGCTAGTTCAAAACTCAGGTAATCAAGATGCGGTCGTGGGTAGTATTACAGGTGGTCTTGGAATTAGTGATCTGTCTGGTTGCGCTGGCGAGATTTTAGCGCCGGCAGCAAGTTGTAGGATTAACTTTAGCGTAACAGAGGCAGGTGGTAGCGCAAATATTATAGTTTTGTACACAGGAGGGAGTGCCAGTAGTATTACTAGCAATGTAACGTGGTTTAATGGTCGTGGTGCAGCTTTAGTCTCAATGTTTGGAAGTAGTAATCCATTGACTTTTTCTGCAACAATTGGTGGCAGTACTATGATTACCGTGACTAATATCGGTGGTTATAGATTAAGTAATATTAGTATTCCACCTCCAATTATTTTAGGTGGTAGTGCAACTGCTGTAATTTCAAACGATACTTGTAGTAATCAAACGTTAGCTATTAATGCTTCATGTATTTATGAGGTTAATGTGGCGGATAATACAACTGATTTGAACCAACAAATTAATTTAGGTTTTAATGCTAGCTATGCTGGAAGTGGTGGTGTACAAACTTATTCTCGTGTGATGCCGTTAATGTATAGCTCAACTGCTTATGGTGCGATAATTGTAATTACCCCAATTGACTCAAGTTTGGCCATTAGTGGAAATAACCTTGAATCTGGAACTCAAGTCTTTACCATTAGTAATAGTGGTAATATAGAAGCTAATATATCAAGTATTTTGAGTGGCAATCCTGCCTATTTGAGTCAAACCTCGACTAGTTGTTCGGCAACTTTGCTGGCAGAGTCTTCGTGTACTAGCACTCTTAAGCTTGGTCCAACCTTTAGCATAGAGAGCATAAATGGGGTCTCTATGTATACGGTTGAGTATACCGCGGATGGGCAAATTAATCGTGGGAGTGTGAGTAGCCTAATTAATTGGTCGGTGAACAGTGGAGAGTTTATATTCTTCAGTCTAGCCAATAATGGTAATTTTAGTTGTGCACTTGGTAACAATGGTTATTCGTATTGTTGGGGTAGTGGTAGTGATGGCCAAATTGGAAATGGGCTTGATTTGGATTCTAATCAACCTGCTGAAGTAATTATGCCGAATGGAATTCAATTTACACAGGTATCGACAAATCAAAATTTTAGTTGTGCGTTAGGTGACGATTATGCAGCATATTGTTGGGGTGTCGGAACTAGTGGGCAAATTGGGAATGGACATAATAAAAGTGTAAATGTACCAACTAAAGTAGTAATGCCAGGTGGATTAAAGTTTGCTCAAATATCTACCAATACTGGTTTTAGTTGTGCATTAACGAGGGTTGGTAAAGCATTTTGTTGGGGTGATTCCACAAATGGACATATTGGTAATGGAACCGAGAAAGATATTAAAAATACGCCACAGGAAGTTACTTTGCCACCAGAGGTGAAATTTACTCAGATTTCAACAAATCCAAACTTTAGTTGCGCATTAGGTACAGATTCGTCAACCTATTGTTGGGGCTATGGAGAGTCTGGACAAATTGGTAATGGGCAAAACTCTATTGAGTCTTATCCTGCTCAAGTGATTATGCCATCAGGTGTTATCTTTACAAAGATATCCACGAACTCTAATTACACCTGTGCATTGGCCAACGATGCATCCATTTACTGTTGGGGTAATGGTATTTACGGTCAATTGGGTAATGGAACCAGTGATATGGTAAATATTCCAACTAAAGTTGTTATGCCGAATGGTATACACTTTAAAAGTATTGTGACAAGTGAAGATTTTAGTTGTGCTTTAGACTCACTTGGTGAAATATATTGCTGGGGTTATGGAGCTGCTGGTAGATTGGGTAATGGAAATAATCTTAACGTTAATATACCTACAAAGGTTGTGATGCCATTAGGTATTTTATTTCATCAGATTAGTATTGGTAGTAACTCAGGTTGTGGATTGGGTGATAATATGTCTTCATATTGCTGGGGTGGTGGAACTAATGGTAAGATTGGCAATGGAGCAAATAATAATGTGTTTATTCCAACATTAAGTCTTATGCCATCAGGTATTGAATTTTCAACGATTATGGCTAGCCAGTATACTAATTGTGCTATAACTTCAGTAGGTAGCATCTATTGTTGGGGAAGTGGAATGTATGGTAGAATTGGCAATGGTGGTTACAATGATGTAAATGTTCCAACTGGAGCAATTATGCCATATTAGTTCATGTTTTTGTCATTAAGCTCTAATTATATGTGTTAAATTTGGCAAATATCTAGTGGCTTGGCGAAAATATGATTGCATCTCTATTTGGTTGAGGTATAATTAATTTACGTTGTCATCGTATTATTTTGAGAGGCCTGTCTGATGAATTATTTTTTTAGAGCATCATGTATTTATATGGGTATCTTCTACTCATTAGTATCGTTTGCATATGCTGATATTATCACATTAAATTTTGCTGAAAGCAGTGTGAGTAGATTTGGCAATTTGACGATTAAGCATAGTAATGAATCTGGTGATAAATTATATCTAAATAGTACGCCGATTGACTTGGGTCGTGAGGGTAACTCATATACTTTAGCGTTGTTAGATAAAGTTAATTTTGCCCAGAGTGAAGCATATATTGTTCTTGGTGGTAGCGGCGGTACAATGGACATGGATAGTAATATTCAATGTAAAGTAGTCCAAGTTAGTTCTGTCAAGCAATATACTGTGAGTGTGCTGACTTATTGTCCAGTTTTTAATAGTTCAAGTTTGTCGTTGGAAAGTGGTATGTTACTGGCTAAATTTTCTAATTCTGCGTCATATGCGGAAAGTACTGATTTTGGTATATGGCAATTTGATCCATCCTCAAATCGAATTAAAATTGTGCAAAAACTAAAATCAGAGGCTTATTATAAGCATAAATTTGCTAATTATACACCAGCACAAATTTATCAAGAAGCACAGCAGGATGGTAATATTGATCCGAGCACTAAGCTAGTTTCAACGTGTCATATTTGCGGAATGTATGGCCAAAAATATTGTTTTAAATTTCAAAGTTTAGCTAATCCAGTACATGACAGTTATTATGATTTATTACAAAAATCTTGTGCCAATTAGTATTTTAGATTGTTCTATTCAGCGTTATTGCTGCTTGATGTGATTCTGTGCTTTAAGTTTACCGCCGCCATTTGAGGTTGTGATTGGGTTGATTTCAAGCTAGGTTAATGATTAAATAATTTGCGAGCGGAGAGATTATTTATCACTTGAGTTAATTTTATGAAAGTAAATGGCCACTAATTAGTTTAGTGGCCATTTTTTTGTATTTATACAAAAAAGTTTATTTAGTTTTAGGATTACTTGGATGCGGCAAATTTAACATGCTGCGTGCAACCGCCTCAGCAACCTGAATTCCATCAATACCAGCGGATAAGATTCCACCAGCATAGCCAGCGCCTTCACCTGCAGGGTAGAACCCGTGCGTGTTAATGCTTTCATAGCTTTCAGGATCACGATTTAAACGCACAGGCGATGAACTACGTGTTTCAACACCGGTAAAAATTGCCTCTTTCATTGAGAAGCCACGAATTTTTTTATTAAATTCTGGAATCGCTTCACGAATGGCATCAATTGCATATTTAGGTAATGCTTCAGTTAGACTACCTAGTTTGATACCCGGTTGATACGATGGAATTACGCTGCCTAATTTTGTTGATGGTTTATCAAGCATGAAGTCACCAATTAATTGGGCTGGGGCACAATAGTTACTGCCGCCAATTTTGAAGGCATTAGCTTCAAGTTGACGTTGTAATTCAATTCCAGCCAATGGATGCGCGCTTGGAAAATCTTCTGGAGTTATACCAACTACAATTGCCGCATTCGCATTGCGTTCATTGCGCGAATATTGGCTCATGCCGTTAGTTACTAGATGTTCTGGTTCTGAAGCTGCCGCAACGACCGTGCCACCTGGGCACATACAGAAGCTATATACTGAACGCCCATTTTTAGCGTGATGCACCAAGCGATACTCGGCTGCACCCAGTAGTGGATTACCCGCATTTTTGCCAAGGCGTGCCAGATCAATTACCGATTGTGGATGCTCTACGCGAAAGCCAATTGAAAACGGCTTAGCTTCGATATAAACGCCACGCTCGAATAACATTTTGAAGGTATCCCGTGAACTGTGTCCAAGTGCCATGACGATATGATTACTCAATAGTTCCGAACCATCGGCAAGCACCACTCCGCGAATTTGGCGCACGCCTGCGACTTCATCAATTAACACATCACTTACTTTATGTTCAAAGCGAATTTCGCCGCCTAATCCAATAATCGTTTCGCGAAT
>JAIETT010000100.1 GCA_019744945.1 Burkholderiales bacterium | reverse complement strand
TTTAAAATATAGCCGCACGATTCATTCGCTAATTGATGCGAGTAAATTATTCAAAATGCGCTTGTTTTTGATTGCGCCACCTGAATTACGCATTGCGAATGAAAATCTAATGGAGCTTAAACGCCATGGAATTAGTTATTCATTCCATTCGACCGCCGAGGAAGTAATTGATAAATTAGATTGTTTATATCTAACCCGCTTGCAAAAAGAGCGCTTTAGTGGTGAGTTAAATTGTAGTTACGGGATTAATTTGGAATTATTGGAACGCGCTAAACCGAATTTACGTATTTTGCATCCTTTGCCCCGTTTGGAAGAATTACCCGTTGCTATTGATGATACACCACATGCGTATTATTTTCAACAGGCACAAAATGGCTTATTTGTACGACAAGCATTATTGGATATGATTTTTGGAGGTTACCATGGATAAGAAAATTGGCGCAATTGCGAATGGAGTTAACATTGATCATATTCCGCAGGGTAATGCGTGGCATATTTTACGCTTATTGAAATTGGAGCGTAAATATCCAGTGGGGATAGGCTTAAATTTAATTAGTAAACGGATGGGTTTGAAAGATTTGGTTAAGGTTGAAAATTATCGTTTGAGTGCTGAGCAAATTCAAGCAGTGAGTATTTTTGCGTATGGCGCGACCTATAGCGAAATTGAAAATTATCAGGTGGTGCGTAAATTTCAATTGACGCTGCCTGAAACGATTGCAAATATTATTATTTGCCCAAATCATCGCTGTATTTCACATCAACATCGTTCGCTGTTCAAATTAAGCGCTAATAATGAAAATTTAGTTGCAACCTGCCATTATTGCGAGCATAATTATGATCTTAAAGCCATGAATGAGTTTAATATTTAGTTTTTGCAATTAGTTACGGGTACTTTTGGCGGCTATGCTCCAAGAGCAAAAATTATTTATTCTCACCTGCGGCTGTGAATTAAATTTAACTTAGGAGTACTTATGAAAAAAATAGTTTTAGTGCTGAGTTTAGCCAGTGTTGCAAGTAGTTTTGCGTGTACCACCATTATCGTGGGTAAAAATGCAACTACTGATGGTTCAATTTTGGTTGCGCGCAATGATGATGGCGGCAGTGCGAATAGTCCATCCCATTTGATTTATCATCAACCACGTGCAAAGGGTTATTTATTTAGCAGTGTTGAAGAGAACAAATATAGTTATCAATTACCCGATAATTTGATGGGTTATACTGGCATGCCAGATTGGGGCACGCGAAATACTCCTGGTGGTGGAACTTTTGAAGAGGTTGGCTTTAACGATGCTGGAGTTGGTATTTCAGCGACGGAAACTATTTTTAGTAATCCACAAACGCTTAAAGTCGATCCTTATTTGGATGAAAGTGGTATAGTTGAAGAAGCTATTCCATCGATTTTATTACCGCAAATTAAATCCGCGCGCCAAGGTGTTGAAATGTTAGGTAAAATTATTGAAACCACTGGTTCTGGCGAAGGCTTTGGGGTGGTTTTTGTGGATAGTAAAGAAGCGTGGTATTTGGAAAATGCGGGTGGTCATCAGTGGTTAGCCGTGCGTGTGCCGGATAATGCTTATTTTGTGAGTGGTAATCAGTCGCGTCTGGGTGAAGTTGATTTGAAGGATAGCAAAAATTATTTAGCTTCGCCAAATCTAATTACATTTGCCGAGCAAAATGGTTTGTATAATCCAAAAACCGATGGTAAATTTAATTTCCATAAAGTTTATGGTAAAAATGATACTACCAATCCATCAATCTATAAAAATGACATAACCTATAATTATCAACGCGTAATTTCACTACAAGGTAAATATACCCCAAGTACATTAAAACACCCAGTTAGCAATGGTGATTTTGCGGTGTTCTTAAAACCTGAACATAAATTAAGTGTGGCTGATGTTGAAAGTGGCTTACAAAGTTACTATCAAGGCACCAGCATGGATCCATATACCAGCCAAAATCCGCAAAGTAAATATCGTCCAATTGCGGTGTTTAGAACTCAGCAATCGCATGTAATGCAAGTGCGTGAGAAATTACCTGCACCAATTGCGAATGTTGCCTATATTAATCTAGGTATGACGGCGTTGAGTGTTTATGTGCCATTTTATCAAGGTGCGATTATCCCTGATTATTATCAAATTGGCGGTGATAAAGCGGATGATACTTCGGCATTTTGGAAGTTCCGTAAATTGCAAACCTTAGCGATGCAAAATTTTCCGAAATATGCCCCGATTGTCCAATCTGGTTTTGCTGAATTAAATCAACAAATTACTAAGCAGCAAAAAGACTTTGAAAAGCAATATGTGAAAATTTATGTCAAAGATCCAAAAGCTGCACAACAGTTGTTAAATAATTTTACCAACCAAACCCAGCAACAAGTCTTTAGCGAAGTGGATAAATTAACTAATCAAATCATCACCGATATGACCAATCAGGTTAACACCTTGTATCATTTTGAGGGTGCTTAATTAGGTTTATTAAAATGTTGACCGCAGTCGGATTGGCTCGCGGTTTACTAGCGTAAATTAGCATTTTGATTAGATTTGTAATGTTATAATAACGTAATCATTAAGCCACTGATTGTCAGTGGTTTTTATTTAGCCTCGAAGGTGTATGTAATGCGTTTGCTTGAAGTCTTAAAAGCTATTGAATATTATAATTTTAAATTTACAACTGTACATAGTTTGACAGAGGAAAAATTATGACTGGTCTAATTCAAGCTAATATAGAAGAAATTGTTAATCGGTTAAGTGATATTAAATGGCAGTCTGTTCTTTTTGAGGCCATCACCAATTCATTGCAAGCAAAAGCAAAAAATATTGATATAAAATTTATAACAAATATTAAGAGCCAACTTGATAATTTAAATATCCAATCTAAGGTTGAACAAGTTATTGTTGAAGATGATGGTGAAGGATTTACTGCTCAAAACATTATATCATTCCAGAAATATCTTACACCGCATAAAAAAAATCTAGGTTGTAAGGGAGTTGGCAGATTCTTTTATTTAAAGAAATTTGAAAACGTTCATATTACTAGTTTAGATCATGAGATTAATTTTTTTCTTAATAAAGATATAAATCTTGTTAGCTCTGAAACTAAATTTGATAAAACTACAGTTTATTTAAATAAACCAAAACTTGATATCATTTTAGAAAAAAATAGCCTTGAACGAATGATTAGAGAACATTTTATTGCTGATTTTAAATTGAGACAAAATGAAGTCATAATAAGTGTATTTGAAGATAGTCAATTGCTATTTAAAATAATGAAGTCAGAAAATCCTATTTTTGAAGATAAGGAATTCACAATAAGAGGTCATGGTTTTACATTGGCATATTTATTTGAGAATAATTTAGTAACGAAAAATAACGGGTATTATTGTGCTGGTGGACGTGTTGTTATAAAGAATTCTGAATTAGATCAAAAAAAGAAGTGGCGTGGAGTTAAAGGTGTAAATTTGTCATTTTTATTAATTTCAAGTTATTTTGATGAACGAGTTAATGATGCAAGAGATGATTTTAGCATTTACCCACAACAAGCAAATCGCAGCATTTTAAATGAATTAGCTTGGGAGGATATACACCTTGAGTTAACTAAACAGGTTAAGCAAATTGCCCTCGAACGAGGCATAAACTTGGAAGATATTGCTCAACAAAATCTCGAGTTAGCGATTAAAGAGTCTCCATATTTAGCGTATTATTTGCGTTCTAATGAAGATATTTTGGATGCAAAAAGTTTAATTGATAATGCTAGGAAACAACAAGAGTTAGATAAAGAAAAATTAAGAAATAATTTAATGCTTGATGAAAATAGTTTTCAACATATTTTAAACATTGTCACACAGTCAGAGTTAGCTGAGTATATCTTTGATAGACAAAAAATAATTGATAAATTAAAAGTTTTGGTTGATCAAAATGAACTCGAAAATAAGCTCCACGATTTGTTTATGAAGAGAAAAACTAAAAATGAAAATAAAGATTATCGCTCAAATAATCTTTGGCTATTTGATGATAGGTTTATGTCTTATGATAAAGTTTTCAGTGACAAGCAAATAAGAGAAATTTTCCCAAATTTGAATGATAACTTAGAACGTCCAGATATTTTGAGCATAATATCCAATACATATGATAAAGATGAAATGACTGATATTGTTATTATTGAGCTTAAAAAAGCTAGTGATGTAATAACTCCAGCTAGAGCAGAGGAGCAACTTATTGATTATGCTGGCTACATAAATGACGCGTATCAAGATAGAAAAATTAGAATTTGGACTTATGCATTTTTGAAATTTGATAATAAGACAGAGCGAAGTTTACAAAATAAAGGTTATAACAGAGTATTTACAAAGAGTAAGTTCCCAATTTATTATCAATCTTTTAAAGATGTAAACGCTGTTATTAATTTTATTGATTACTATGCATTAGCTGAAGACGCTCATAACAGAAACCATCTTTTTATGAAGATTTTACGTGGTGAGACATTGTCAAATGAAGAAAGTTAGACTGTAAAATTTTTTATAAAATATCAAATGTTATCAATGTGGTTGAGTATTTATAGTCTAGTCGGTAACTCATTTTGCACGAATGTAGATGATGGGCAATTGCTCTATGATTGGCTTAATAGAACACTTAAAGCCAAACAAGTTATAGCGCTCGATTTTCAGAATATTGAAATTATTACGCCGACATTTTTAAATATCGCGATTGGTCAATTATATAGAGATTTTGCCGTGGAATTTATTCGTGCTCATTTAACCGTGGTTAATATGTTACCAGAAGATATGGCGTTATTAAAGCGGGTTGTTGATACTGCCAAGTTATTTTATAGTGATCCTGAGCGTTTACAAAATTCCATTAATGAAATTTCAGGTTAATATTGTTAATGTGAATGTAAACATTTATTTTGGTCATCAGTATTACTAAATTGTGCTGATGAAAATATTAATAAAGTAGAACAAGTTATTTGTAATTAAATGAAAGTAAAAATTATGAGTGAATATCAATATTACGAATTTTATAGTTTAAATAAACCCTTATCTAAAGCTTGTCAAGTCGAAATGCAAGCGATTTCAAGCAGTGCCAAATTTGGTACACATAACGTGCAATACACCTATAATTCGGGAAACTTTAGTGGTGATCCTGAAGCGTTATTAGCCGAACACTTTGATGTGATGTTTTATATGAGCAAATTCGGTGATTTCCAGCTGATGTTACGTTATAATCCTCAAGACTTAAACGTTGAGGAGCTCGAAGAGTTTTGGATGGATGATATTGTTGAATTTTCAATGGCTGGTTCGTCAATTTTGGTGAATATTGAATTAAATGATGATAATCGTAAATATAATTGGTTAGTTGGCGAGAAAGTTTTGGCGGACTTGCTGCCGTTATATGATGAATTAAAAGCCGGTGAATTTCAAATTTTACAATTGGTGCATCTGATTACCGCAATTTATGCGGGTTTAGATGATGGTCATATTAGCACCTTGGTGGATGAATTGCTGAAACCATTAACGCGTGCGCAAAAAGCGTTATTAAAACACTTGGATATTTCGCTGAGTGATTATTAAATTAAGAAATGGAGGACGTCATGTCCAAACAATTAAATCGAATTGAAGCCGAAGAATCAACCCAGCGCCTTGCGGTGTTGATTGATGCCGATAATGCCCAAGCGGTGGTAATGGAAGGACTTTTTGCCGAAATTGCCCGTTATGGTGAGGCGACGGTTAAGCGAATTTATGGTGATTTCACCAGCAAACACAGCGCGCAATGGAAGAAAGTTTTAAATAAGTTTGCGATTAAGCCTGTCCAACAATTTGCCTATACCACGGGTAAAAATGCGACCGATAGCACGATGATTATCGATGCGATGGACTTGCTTTATACACAACGTTTTGATGGTTTTTGTATCGTCTCAAGCGATAGTGATTTTACGGGGTTAGCGGGTAGGATTCGCGAAGAGGGCTTAACGGTGTATGGTTTTGGTGAAAATAAAACTCCCGAAGCGTTTCGTAATGCCTGCCATAAATTCATTCGCACCGAATATTTGCGCCCAGATAGCGTTCCTGAAGATACGACTGCGCTTGCGCTACCTGAAAAAGCTAGTCGTAATCAGGCGACCAAAAAATCCAATTCCAAGCCAGCTAAGTCAAATAATGCTGCCAACGCTAATGCGCGCACAGCTAATGTGGAGAATCTTGAGCTTAACCCAGATCTAAATTCCGTTAGTGAAGTGGTTAATAGTCTAGAAGTTCAAGAGGTTATCCAGCAAGAGTTCCCGTTGTTATTATTTCGTAAAGCAATTAAAGCCAATAGTAAAGATGATGGCTGGGCGAATTTAAGCGGAATTGGTTCGTATATTTTGCGCGTGCAACCTGATTTTGATCAACGCGATTATGGTTATGACAAATTGGGTGACTTAGTTAAAGCCAAGTCAAATTTGTTTGATACCGAAGAACGTGAAGTTCCCAATTCATTTAGTAAACAAATTTGGGTGCGGATGCATAAAAAAACCAAGCCAGCGTTATTAAGTGTTTAATGAGGTAAATTAATGTTAACGATTACGAATATTCTAATGCCTGATGAAACTCGTCAGACTATTACCCGCGACTATCCTGAAGATTTAACCATTGATGGTGCGGATTTATTAGCCTTACCGGGTTTAATTGATCCACATGTGCATTTTCGTGTGCCTGGCTTGGAAGATAAGGAAGATTGGCAACATGCCTCGGTGGCAGCGTTAAAAGGTGGGGTGACTACGGTATTTGATATGCCAAATACTAAACCAGCAACGACCACACAAGAGCGCTTACAAAATAAATTTGCCATTATTGATGGACAATTGGCTGAGGTTGATTTGCCATTACGCTATAAATTATTTTTTGGTGCCGATAAAAATCAATTTCATGAGATAGTCAAAGTTAAAGCGGATATTGCTGGAATTAAAGTCTTTATGGGTGCTTCAACTGGTGATTTATTGATGGACGATGAGAGTTCATTGCATGCGGTGTATGCACTTGCTAAAGCCCATGGTTTATTAATTGCCTTGCATGCCGAAGATGAATTAATTATTCGTAATAATGCGGCGAAATATGCTGATCAAACGGATTTTAAATATCATTCGATTATTCGTGAGCCACAAGCTGCGGTCAAAGCGGTGCAGTTGGTAATTGAATTAGCCGAATTATATCAAGTTCCATCGTATATTTTGCACGTCAGTACACAGGGTGAATTAGATTTAGTTAAAGCCGCCAAAGCGCGTGGGGTAATGGTTTATATTGAAACCTGTCCACATTATTTATTTTTAGATGATAGTCAATATGCTAATTTAAATGGGCGTGGTAAAATGAATCCACCTTTACGCAGTAAAATTGATCAGGATGTTTTGTGGCATGCGCTGAATGAGGGAGTGATTGACACGATAGGCTCGGATCATGCACCACATCAACTCAATGAAAAAGAACAACCGCTGTGTAAATGTCCATCGGGTGTGCCTGGGATTGAAACTACCTTACCATTGCTGATCACTGCTTGGCGTGAAAATAAACTTTCGCTGGCTAAACTAGTTGCGTTAACCCATGATAATCCTCAGCAGATTTTTAATTTACCCGTGAATGATGATTTAGTCTTGGTGGATATCGTGAATTATCGTGAGCTGAGTGATGCGCAAATGGCAAGCAAATGCCACTGGACTCCATTTGTGGGGATGAATCTAACTGGTTTCCCACGGTATGTTTATACTCAGCAGCGTTTGATTGACTGTCGCAAGTTATAATTAAGTTGAGGTGATTTAAGAGTAAGTGACTATTTATATTTCATAAATTTATGATTCTGCTTAATAATAAATTGTGTTAGTATCTTTTTTCTCATAACTAATGATTAATAAAATAATTAAAATCAAAGGAATTAATAAATTAGTTAATAGGATTGAGCTATGATTAGGTAGGCTAAAATTTTGAGCGTAAACCATCTGATCAATTTGAAATGCTGCACATCCCCACAGCCAGATGCTGGTGATGCTAACAATTGCGGCACGATATGCCCAGTTGGCAAATGCGGCAATTAGTCCAGAGACACCGACGGCTAAATTAGCCAGTGCAAAAGGTAGTTCAAGTGGATTCAATTGCCAATTAGTAGCATGTGGCGTAAATTGTTGTAACAGAGGGTTGTGCTGTGTAAAATCCCAGATACCACCGATGCCAATGACAAAAAATAACATACAGGTAAAAAAGCGTCGATTAAAATTTGCGGGTATCATTAGCGCAAATAAAATTGCTAAGCCGCACATTAAGAGCGGGAAATTATTAGTAATGAAATTAGCAGTTTGAGCGGACATAGTAGGATCCTATGGAATTAGTAAATTATTGAATAGAATACAGTTGATTACTATAACCGATTAGTCGACTAGGGCGCAAGTTATTCGTTGATTAACTTAATTTATATTTGTTTTCGTGTGGGTTTATACTACACCTAGAATTAGTTAAGTATCTAGCGTTGTGAGTATATCAATTAGACTAGTTAAACCAGCCGAGTCCAATTTAAGTTAGTAAATTATCTGGATATTCAATTTAACATTAAATAAGGTATGAAATGAATCCACAATTATTAAGTATGGTTTATGATAAAGTTAGTCCATTAATTAATTATTTGCCAAAACAACAGCAAATTCAATTAGCTTCATATGGTCGGCAACAATTTATGCAGCACTTTGTTAATTACCTGCAGTTTGAAGAATATCTTCCTGAATCACAACAGGCCTGCGAATTATGGGGAATCAAATTTCAGAGCCAACTGGGCAATGCCGCAGGGATGTTTAAAAATGGTGATGGTTATGATGTGGTTGCCAAATTAGGTGCTGGCGCGTATTTGGGCGGAACTTCAACCTATAATCCGCGCGTGGGCAATAAGAAAAATGGCGTCAAATTACCCTTTATCGGACTGCATCAATCTCAAGCGGCAATTAATTGGCTGGGCTTGCCAAATCGTGGTGATGAACTTCTCGCAACTCAATCAATTACCAGCAATAAAGTGGTGGGTTGCCCGATTGGGTGGAGTTTGATGCGTTCGCCAGATTTGCCCGAAAACGAAGGTGTAACTAAATTAGTTGAAGGTCTCTGGCGTTATCATAATCATCCGCAGATTGATTTTATTGAAATTAATGAATCATGCCCAAATATTAAATTGGGTGTTGCGGGTATAATTCCACGCTTGCAACGAATTGCGAGTGAGTTTGTTGCTAAACGTCAGCGTCATTTACCAGTAATTGTCAAGTTATCAAATGATTTGAACCCTCGTGATTTAGCGGTGATACTTGAGGAGTTAATTCGTCTTAAATATGATGGAATCACGCTAGGCAATACCTCTACCGATTATTCATCAATTTTGTCGCAAATAACGCCTGCCGAACGTAAGTTATTTGAGTACTTTACGGCTAATTTTGGTGGTGGTGTGAGCGGTGCTCCACTTAAGCAAAAATCACTTGAGCTGTGTGCGGAGGCCGCAAATCAATTGCAACGCTTGCAACCTAGCCATGAATTTCATATTATTCGGAGTGGTGGAGTTGAAACTAATCAAGATTTGCTGGCGTCAAAACAGCATGGTGTGTCGTTTAATCAATGGTACACGGGATTTTTTAATGTTTATGCTCAGGTTGGTAGTGCAGTCTATCGTAGTGTTTTGACTAATTAGATTAAAGTTCCAAGGTCAGTGTAATAAATAAATTCCTGCGATAACTTTGCGGAGTTATAATCACCACTTGAAGTGTTTTAGTTATGGGTAAATTTGCGTTGTGCTAAAATATTAGAATTGTGTGAGTGTAAATTCAACGTAATTGTGCGTTAGCTAAAATTTATCAGAATTATTGAAAAGATATTGAATTATTAAGTTCAAATAACATTATGTAATAGTTAAAGTATTAAAAATATCTGTGTTATTTTATGGCAGATACTTATATGGAGATTAAGGGTAGTCATGTTAAAAAAAATCATTCTGCTGTCTGCAGTGTGGGGTCTTTGCGTGTTCAGAGCTAGTGCGGCAGACAGTCTCTTGAATCAACCACCGTTGTTATATAGCCCAGATATGGATCAGCATGGCGCATTTGTGGCGAGCGATTTACTTACCTCACCGTTGCTACGTAGCATGTTCAATTTGAGTGTTAATGATGTGCCACCAGATTCAGTCCGGATTTGCTTGAACCAACAAACCAATTGTCGGGTAGTGCGCCATGATTCCAAAGTTTATCTGGTCTCAAGTAATGGTAAATCGCGGTTTGATGATACGATTAATTCAGATAATTAAAAATTAAGAAAGTCTTAGGTATGCTCAATAAAGTTATGATTGGATTAATTGGGTTAATTTTAATTGGTTGTAGTTCCAACTCTGATGTTTCGGTAAGTAAAGTTTCGAGCGTTCCAGTAAATGCTTCGATGCCAGTAAAAAGCGCTGCTAGTGATCCAGTGATGCTCGGTGGTTGGGCACCAGTTTTCTTTACTGGATTTGACAAATCACAGTTAGATAACATTGTCGCTGGAATTAATCAAGGGCGAATTAAACGCGCGGTAGTTAGTTATCCGACGCGAATGCAAACTTTAGCGGGTAAAATTCACGATTATTTACAGCAGCAAACTCAGCAAACGATTGCGATGAAATCGGTTGAGCTTAAAGATACTGATCAGGTTAAATATGATTTGAAACAGGTAATTGTTACTTTGTATTTTAATTAGGTGAGTTTAATATGCCAGATTCTTTTTATCATTTGCCAATTTATTTAGCATTGGCACTAATTTTTCTTGTTTGCAATATCGTTAGTTTGTTTGGTTATTTAGTATCACATCGTTTTTTATCACGAATTGATAACAAAGATGTGGTGACAAAAGTAGTCTGGCAAACCGTGCTATTTTTTAGTACGATTTTTATTACTTTTTGGATAGCGACTAATTGGAGCAACATTGGTACGCTTAAGCAAACCACCATTCGCGAAGCTAATTCGGTGGCGCAGTTATATAATGATATTGGTTCATTAGGCGCTGCTGAGAGTCCATTTTTTGAAACTAAAATTTTAAATTATCTAAATTTAATTGTTGAGGATGAGTATCCACATTTGTCACATGGCGAAGAAAGTTCTAAGACGAATGTCGCATTTCGTGATTTAGTTTTATCTATTTATGACTATAAGCCATTACCTCAATTATCTGATGAATTACGCTATAATCGTATTTTAGAACAAGTGACTGATTTATCTAATTATCGTGAGAATCGCTTAGGATTTCTCTCGGGAAATTTGAATGGACCGTTGTTACTCTTCTTCATTATGATGATCTTTCTTGGTTGTTTCTGGACTGGGTTTATTAATACCCGCAATTTTCGTTTTACGCTATTTATTATAATGAGTCAAAACTTGATTATGAGCTCCTCAAGTTGGTTGATTTTGGAGATGGATATGCCATTTCAGGGACAGTTACGAGTAGATAGTACGCCATTTGTTGGTGTTCAAGATGAAATTAAATCTTTTTCTAGTTATCATGGGTTAAAAAAGTAGCTTAAAAATTTAGCCGTAATTTGGATACGCGGAGTATGGTAAAATACCTGAGTTATATTTGTCTAATTATCTATAAGGATATACAATGAATCTACATGAGTATCAAGCCAAGGAATTATTGGCACGCTATGGTTTGCGTGTACAAAGTGGTGTTTTAGCCAGTAGCGGACATGAAGCTGCTGATGCCTATGATCAATTAGGTGGTAAATTTGCCGTGGTTAAAGCGCAAGTTCACGCTGGTGGTCGCGGTAAAGCGGGTGGGGTTAAAGTAGTGAAATCACGTGAAGAAGCGCGTGAAGTTGCTGAAAGTCTAATTGGTAAAAATTTAGTGACTTATCAAACTGATGCAGCTGGTCAACCAGTTAATTCAGTTTATGTTTCTGAAGATTTATATCCAGTTTCACGTGAGTTATATCTAGGTGCGGTGGTTGATCGCTCTAGTCGTCGGGTTACCTTTATGGCATCTACCGAAGGTGGTGTTGAGATTGAAAAAGTAGCGCATGAAACTCCTGAAAAAATTTTAAAAGTTGTGGTAGATCCTCTAGTTGGTTTGCAACCATGTCAAGCACGCGATATAGCGTTCCAATTAGGTTTAACTGGTAGTCAAATTGCTAATTTCGTTAAAATGATGCTTGGTTCATATCAAGCTTTTGTGGAAAATGATTTTGCTTTATTTGAAATTAATCCATTAGCCGTGCGTGAAAATGGTGATTTGGTGTGTGTGGATGCTAAAATTAATTTAGATTCAAATGCTCTATTCCGTCATCATGATTTACTAGCCTTACGGGATAAATCTCAAGAAAATGAACGTGAATTAAAAGCTTCAGAACATGATTTAAATTATGTAGCTCTTGAAGGTAATATTGGTTGTATGGTTAATGGTGCTGGTTTAGCGATGGCGACCATGGACATTATTAAGTTATACGGTGGTCAACCAGCCAATTTCTTGGATGTTGGTGGTGGCGCAACTAAAGCTCGGGTTATTGAAGCCTTTAAATTAATTCTTGCCGATAGCAATGTAAAAGCGGTTTTGATTAATATTTTTGGTGGAATTGTGCGTTGCGATATGATTGCTGAAGCGATTATTGATGCGGTTAAAGAAGTAAACGTAACTGTACCAGTAGTTGTGCGTTTGGAAGGTAATAATGCTGAATTAGGCACTAAATTACTTAAAGAATCTGGCTTAGCTTTGATTCCTGCCGAAGGTTTAGCGGATGCAGCACAGAAAGTTGTTGCAACTTTAAAATAAATACAATTACGTAATGAAATTATGAAATTGGCGTTAAAAAATTAGTCATAGGTAAGCTATTTAAATTAATTTTTAATTCCAAATCGATTACAAAGGATTAACCATGAGTGTTTTAGTTAATAAAAATACCAAAGTATTAGTACAAGGTTTTACCGGTAAAAACGGTACGTTTCATTCTGAGCAAGCCATTGCTTATGGAACTAAGGTAGTTGGTGGGGTTACACCGGGTAAAGGTGGCACGACTCATTTAGATTTACCTGTTTATAATACTATGCGCGAAGCTGTACGCGATACGGCAGCGGATGCATCAGTAATTTATGTACCTGCACCGTTTGTTTTAGATTCAGCAATTGAAGCTATTGATGCTGGAGTGGCATTAATTGTGATTATTACTGAAGGTGTACCAACTTTAGACATGTTAAAGATTAAGCGTTATGCTGAATCAAGCGGCTCACGCATCATTGGACCAAACTGTCCTGGTATTATTACACCGGGTGAATGTAAAATCGGAATTATGCCAGGCCACATTCATTTGCCAGGTAAAATTGGGATTGTGTCACGTTCAGGTACTTTAACTTATGAAGCAGTTGCGCAAACTACTAAATTAGGTTTAGGTCAATCAACTTGTATCGGTATCGGTGGAGATCCAATTCCTGGTACGTCACACATTGATTGTTTGAAATTATTCCAAGAAGATCCAGAAACTGAAGCGATTATCATGATCGGTGAAATTGGTGGAACTGCTGAAGAAGAAGCTGCCGAATATGTGAAATCACATGTGACTAAACCTGTAGTTGGTTATATTGCTGGGGTTACCGCTCCTGCTGGTAAACGTATGGGACATGCTGGTGCGATTATTTCTGGTGGTAAAGGTACTGCTGAAGAGAAGTTTGCTGCCTTTGAACGTGCAGGGATTGCTTACACGCGTTCACCTGCTGAACTTGGTACAACCATGTTAGAATTGTTAAAATCTAAAGGCATGCGTTAAGCTGCATTAGAGGCTACTAAATAACAAATAACCCGTACTAGTACGGGTTATTTGTTATTTAAATGGCTGAAAGATACTTCTGTGTTGATGTACACAGTTTGTTATGTGAAGCTAGTCAGTTGACATTTAAGCGCGCTGGAATTCTGAAAGTTAAGCAAATTGTTAGCAATGAATTAGTTAATAATTTATGCATGGTTGAATGATAAATTAATGCTATTAAACTAATAAAAATAATCAATTATCTTAATCCAGCGATTTAGACTATAATAGTTACTTAGTTAGTTTTATTCTATATAACCACATCATGAGGGATTTTAAGATGCTCAAGAAAATTGTTGTAGTACTTGGTATATCAGGTTTATTGCTATCTGTTGGAAATGCAATGGCTGATAGTATAACTACAGAAAATACTAGCGTTTCGCCGCAAAGTTTGGATTTATCTCCATTACGTAATTTAAATGTTGTTGATAATCCGATGGATAAAGACTATAGCTATCACGAAGCATTTAAAAAATTAGACGTTAATCAGCTTAAAAAAGACATGCAAAAATTATTGACCCAGTCACAAGATTGGTGGCCAGCGGATTTTGGTAATTATGGACCATTCTTTATTCGTTTATCTTGGCATGATGCTGGAACCTATCGACTTTCAGATGGACGCGGTGGGGCAAATCGTGGTCAACAACGTTTTTCTCCTTTAAATAGTTGGCCGGATAATGTTAATTTGGATAAAGCACGCCAATTGTTATGGCCAATCAAACAAAAATATGGTAATGCCGTTTCGTGGTCGGATTTAATTGTGTTAGCGGGTACGGTTTCGCTTGAGTCGATGGGAATGCAACCAATTGGGTTTGCATTTGGACGTCAAGATGATTGGCAATCAGATAACACCAATTGGGGTCTTAGCCCAGAAGAACTTTCAAGCAATGTTAGAAATGGTAAGTTAGAAACACAATATTCTGCGACACAGATGGGTTTAATTTATGTAAATCCAGAAGGTCCTGATGGTAAGCCAGATAAAGTTGGTGCAGGAAGTGATATTCGTCAAGCTTTTGGCGGTATGGGGATGAATGATCGAGAAACCGTTGCGCTGATTGCTGGCGGGCATACCTTTGGTAAAACGCATGGTGCGGCACCGTCAAATAAATACTCAGGGCCTGCTCCAGATAAAGCGCCAATTGAACAACAAGGCTTAGGTTGGAAGAGTAGTTATGGAACTGGTGTCGGTGATGATGCAATTGGTAGCGGTTTGGAAGGTTCTTGGACCTCAACCCCTACTGCTTGGAATCATGATTTCTTAAACAATCTATATAATTTAGATTGGAAATTAACTAAGAGCCCAGCTGGTGCGAATCAATGGACACCAATTTCTGCTAAAGGCGTTAAGGTTCCAGATGCAGAGAATCCAAATTCATATCACAAGCCGATTATGTTTACTACCGATTTGGCTTTAAAAGAAGATCCAATTTATAATAAATATGCACAAGAATTCTATAAGAATCCAGCAGAATTTAAACAGGCTTTTGCTGAGGCATGGTTTAAACTAACTCATCGCGATATGGGACCTAAATCACGTTATATGGGACCTTGGGTTCCTCAAGAAAACTTTATCTGGCAAGATCCGACGCCGAAGGCGGATTATAAGCCAGTTTCCCAGCAAGATCTAGCCCAGCTGAAGAAAGAAATTTTAAATTCTGGACTGACTACCTCTGAACTAGTGAAAACGGCTTGGGCATCAGCTTCCAGTTACCGTAAAACTGATTATCGCGGTGGTTCAAACGGTGCGCGAATAGCCTTGGCTCCAGAGAAAGATTGGGCAATGAATGAGCCTGCTGAGCTGAATAAAGTGCTTACTAAATTAAAAGATATTCAAAGCAAGTTTAATAACAGTAAGAAAGACGGTACTAAAGTATCGCTGGCTGACTTGATTGTTCTTGGTGGTAATACTGCGATTGAACAAGCGGCTAAAAAAGCTGGTTATGCGCTGCAAATTCCATTTGTTTCGGGTAGAACTGATGCTACGCAAGCTCAAACGGATATAAATACCACGAATTACCTGCAAACTAAGTCGGATGGCTTCATTAATTATACCGATGGCAGTGTGAGTGCGAATAAGCTTCCGCAGGCATTGGTAGAAAAAGCCAGTATGTTAAATCTCGATGCTCCTGAGATGACCGTTCTAGTTGGAGGTTTACGTGCGTTGGATGCTAATTATAAAGATTCAAAAGACGGTGTATTAACTTCAACACCTGGTGAATTAAATAATGCGTTCTTCATTAACTTACTCGATATGTCCACGGCATGGAAAAAATCGGCTAAAGATGGTGAGTATATCGGTTATGATAGAAAATCAGGTAAGCAAAAATGGACAGCTTCTTCAGTGGATTTAATCTTTGGATCTAATTCAGAGCTTAAAGCAGTTGCTCAGGTCTATGCTGAAAATGGTAATCAACAGAAATTTATCAATGATTTCGTTAAGGCTTGGACTAAAACCATGATGTTAGGTAGATTTGATTTGCAAAACTAATTTAGTGGATCTTAATTTTTAAGTTGGCTTATCCTTGATTTATTGATAAGTCAGCTTTTCATTTGCTGGTGGTGGTATGTCACCAGCTTTCTAACATTTTGTAGCTTTTGATAAGAAGAAGTCAAATATACCAGATGAAATCAGTAAGTGTATGCATTAATTTGGCTGATCACACAAACTAATCTGTAGTCGGTAAATTTATGTAAGAATAAGTGAAATTTTGGCAGAAATAAGCAATAACCTACTTCGTCATAAAGTAAAATTAGGTAAATCGCGTTATTAACTTGATTTATAGCCTAAAGATACTATATAATAGACGTGGAAAACGAGTTTATTTAAAAGG
>JAIETT010000067.1 GCA_019744945.1 Burkholderiales bacterium | reverse complement strand
GATCAAAAAGATCAAAAAGATCAAAAAGATCAAAAAGATCAAAAAGATCAAAAAGATCAAAAAGATCAAAAAGATCAAAAAGATCAGAAGAACCAGAAAGATCAGGCGAAGCCAAATCAACCTGAGCAAAAACCCACGCCGAGTCCAAGTCCGCAGCCAACACCTGCTGCGAATACGCCGAGTCCAGCGAAAAATTCGCCACAACCAACGCCAACTCCGCAAAATATGAACGGGGCGAATAACAATAATCCACCACAAAATTATCAAGATCAACAGGTTCGTGCGGCACTGGCACAAATTCCAGATGATCCAGGCGGTTTACTGCGCAATAAATTCTTGCGGGATTATCAATTGCAACAAGGAGGCACGAATGATTAAAAAAAGTCTGCTCATTCTGAGCTTGAGTTTAATGCTCCCATTTGCCAATGCAACGATTATGGCAAACGTCGATCATGCTGATTTGGAATTGGGACAAAGCTTAACTTTGAGCATCACACTACCCAATTCTGGTGATACGCCTGATCTGGCACCGCTCAGAGCCAATTTCAATATTTACGGCACCAGTAGCAGCAGCCAAATTAGTATTATTAATGGTCAACGCAGTTCACAAGCTACTTTTGACATTACATTAATGCCTAAAAATGCGGGGAAACAATTTATTCCTGCGCTCAAAGTTGGCAATGATACAACGGCGCAAATTGCAATTAATGTAAGTAAAAACTCGGCAAGCAATCAAACCAACGAGCTGGCAAAGAATAATTTGTTGGCAGAATTAATTCCAACTAAAACCAGCAGCTATGTTGGTGTACCGATCGTATTGCGCCTAAAAATTTATGTTGGCGTAACTATCAATAATCTCAGCATGGATAACTTTAATTTACCTAACGCAAAAATTCAACCACAAGGTAAAGCCATCCAATATCAAGACACGCATAATGGGCGTAATTATCAAGTTGTCGAACAAAAATACTTACTCACGCAAAATTCAGTCGGCACATTAAGCGTTCCAGCGCTACAAATTCGTGGTGAAATTCCGCGCAATGCCAATCGTGGTAACGGCTTTTTTGCCATGCTTGATCAACAACCCTTTGTCTTAACGACTAAGCCAGTGGATTTAACAATCAAACCAATTCCTGAGGCGATGAATCCAAGTAACTGGCTACCTGCGAGCCAATTAAAACTCAGCGAAGATTGGCAACCCAAGGCTACAACTATCCGCGTGGGAGAAGCACTAACTCGTAACATAACTTTAGAGACCGATGGCGTTCCTGCAAGTTCGCTACCTGAATTACAGTTTAGCAATCCCAAAGGGATTAATGCTTATCCCGAAAAATCTAACAGTTCAGACACAATAGCCAATAATAAATTACACGCCAGCAAAACTTTCAAAATTGTCTATGTTGCAACTCAAGCCGGTAAAGTTAAATTTCCTGCTACCAACGTTAAATGGTGGGATATTGACAATAATAAATTACAACAAGTAACTTTGCCGGCAACAAACTTTGAAGTTTTACCTGAACATGGCAATGCAAATAATTCAATTAGCCCAACACCAAGCTCAGCACCACAAAAAAATTCAAGCACACCAAACGAAACCGTGCCAACTAGCAAATGGTTGTATATTTCAATAGCAATTGCAGCGGCATGGCTAATTAGCATGGCAGGAATTTATTTACTCTGGCGCTCACGCTCAAAACCTAAGACCAATAAACAAAAATTTGCCACAGACCAGCTAACGACGCTTGAACCACGGACAGAAAAAGAGTGCTTTAAAGCGCTGCTAAACGCATGTCAACAGCAAAATTTAAGTACAACGAATCAGTATTTAATTCGCTGGGCAGCGTTCCATTGGCAGACTAAAGTTTATTCGGTCGCAGATATTAAGGATTTACAAGCTAATCCACACTTGAATCAGCTTCTGGATCAGTTTACTCAAGCGCTGTATCGTGGCGAAGAATTTAATCAATTTCAAGCGCTGGCTAATGAGCTAACGCATTTTACGAAACAAAAGGCACAAAAAGCGACTAAAACCGTCTTGGAGGATTTTTACCCACACTAAGAGCAAGCGCAATTAGTTTTAATGTGGCAGTTAAGCAACTTAATTTATTGGAATTATATGTTAAAATAAGCTCTTAACCAAATTAAGAGTAAGCCAAACCACATGAATATCGCACAAATCGAAACTAATTTACAAAACTTGATGCAAAACTTCAATCAAGAAACTTTTATTTATGAATTTATGCTGGCGTTTGGCTTCCCCAAAACCACGATTGCCCGCCTACAAAAAGGCGGGACAAACATGTCCAAAATTGATGGCGAGATTTTACTCAAGAAAAAACTCTGGTTTAAACCAGTGGCTAGCGCACAACTCTATCAAACCATCGATGAACTTAAACATAACCCCGATGCGATTAAACATGATCCGCGTTTTGTAATTGTTACCGATTATCAGCAATTATTAGCCATCGACAGCAAGACCAAAGATACACTGGATATCAAACTCAGCGACATCACCAAACATTTTGATTTCTTTTTACCGTGGGCGGGCATGGAAAAAGCCACCTACCAAGGCGAAAATCCTGCCGATGTTAAAGCCGCTGAAAAGATGGCAAAACTCTTTGATGAGATAAAAAAAGATAATCCAGAATTAACTAGCAAAGAGCAATTACATAGTCTAAACGTATTTTTATCGCGCTTATTATTTTGTTTTTTTGCTGAAGATACGGGTATTTTTACGCAAAAACAATTTAGCCATGCGCTAAATAATTATACCCAAGCCGACGGTAGCGATTTACACCAATATTTAGATAAAATCTTCGCGGTGATGAACCATAATCAACGCCATGATTTACCTGATTATATTGCTAATTTTCCTTATGTGAATGGTGGATTATTTCGCGATAATCACCCCGCACCCAAATTTACCCGCAAATCACGCCAATTATTACTCGACAATGGCGAATTAGATTGGTCGGTAATTAATCCTGATATTTTTGGCTCAATGATTCAAGCGGTAGTTGATACTAATCAACGCAGCGGGTTGGGGATGCATTACACCTCAGTACCCAATATAATGAAAGTGATTGAACCGTTATTTCTCAATGAACTCAAAGACGCATTTAACAAAGCTGACACCAGCAAAACCAAATTAGAGCAACTATTACAACGAATTGCTAAACTGAAAATCTTTGATCCTGCCTGCGGTTCAGGTAATTTTTTGATCATTGCTTATAAAGAATTGCGTACTCTTGAAATTGAGATAATGCAACGGATTGATGAAATCACTCAAAAGCCCTCAATGGCATTTTCGCAAATTTATCTAAATAACTTCTACGGTATTGAAATTGATGATTTTGCGCATGAAATCGCTAAATTATCGCTGTGGCTTGCCGAACATCAAATGAATATGGTTTTTGAAAAAGCCTTTGGTAGAACCATGCCGGCCTTGCCGCTTAAAGATGCAGGTAAAATTGTTTGCGCCAATGCTTGCCGTATTGACTGGGAACAAGTTTGTCCGAAACAACCCGAGGATGAGATTTATATTCTGGGTAATCCTCCTTATTTAGGCGCACGGCTACAAGATGAAAATCATAAATATGATATGGCATTAGTTTTTGGCAATATTAAAGGCTACAATAATCTCGATTATATAAGTTGCTGGTTTATTAAAGCTAGCTTATATATTAAAGCACACAATATTAAATCTGCTTTTGTTACAACTAATTCAATTTGCCAAGGTGAACAAGTTTCTTTGTTATGGACACATATTTTGCAAGCAGATATTGAAATATATTTTGCGTACCTATCTTTTAAGTGGACAAATAACGCAAAAAGTAATGCGGGTGTAACAGTTGCAATTATTGGATTATGCAATAAACAATCTAACCATAAATATTTATTTAATGGCGTAACTAAACAAGTCGCAGAAAACATTAATCCATATTTAGTTGATTCTGCAAATGTGTTTATAGCTAAATCTTCAAAACCAATTTCACAAAATCTTCCAAACATCTGCTTTGGTAGCATGGCAAATGATGGTGGAAATTTATTTTTAACCCAATCCGAGCGTGATGAAATCATTGCCAAATATCCCAATGTAAAGATTTTGATTAAAAAACTGCTCGGCTCACAAGAGTTCATCCGTGGAGAAACTAAGTTTTGTTTATGGATAACGGATGAATTTAAAGAGTTGGCAATCTCAATTCCAGAAATAAAGTCAAGAATTGATAAAACTCATACTCTACGCTTAGATAGCAACCGAGCAGCAACAAAAATATTAGCTGGACAACCATATAAATTTGGCGAAGTTAGACATCAAGATAGTTGCTCTATCATTATCCCTCGAGACTCTTCTGAACGAAGAGAATATATACCAATTGGATTTTTAGACTTAAATACTATCATTGTCGCTCCTAATTTTGCGATTTATAACCCAGAAACGTGGGTTTTTGCTGTGGTTCATTCAAAAATGCATATGGCATGGGTTAAAACTGTAGCTGGTCGATTAAAAACAGATTATCGTTATTCATCAACATTATGTTATAACACTTTCCCATTCCCAAATATCAGCGAAGAGCAAAAAAAACGCCTTGAATTTCATGTGTTTAATGTACTCGACGAACGAGAACGCCATTCCGAAAAAACTCTTGCCGAACTCTACGACCCTGACAAAATGCCCGCTGGTCTCCGTGAAGCCCATCATAATTTAGACATCGCCATAGAACAATGCTACCGCCTAAAACCATTTGAATCAGACGAAGAACGCCTTGAGTATCTTTTCGCCCTCTACGAACAAATGACAAAACAGGAGAAAAGCAAATGAATTTAAGTATTCAAGATTTTGATTTTTTAGATGCTTTTGATAATTTAGGCAGTTTTACAATAGATGAGCATGGAAAAAATAAGCTTGATTTATTTGTTTTAAATATTAATGCAAATGAATTTAATCTAAAAAGATTAGAAGAATTATTAATTGATCCCATGATTGATTATTCGCTTTCAAGGAGTGTGAAAGAGAAATACAAAAATAAGTCTGGAACTCTTACACAAAAGGCAAAAGAAAAGTTTATTGATTATGTAAATAATAAAGGGGAATTGGGGGAATTATTGCTTTATTGTTTTTTAGAAACACATCTCAGAGCTCCAAAAATATTATCAAAGCTAGAATTAAAAACATCAACAAGTCTTAATGTGAATGGTGCAGATGGTGTCCATTTTTTAAAACTTGAAAATGGAAATTATCAATTGATTTTTGGGGAATCAAAAACTATTGTTGGTTTAACTGATGCCCTGACGGATGCTTTTAAATCAATAGATGAATTTAAAAGAGAAGTAAATTCTAAAGGATATAAAAAAAGTGGCTTACCCTATGAAAAAAGTCTTATAAGTGACCATCTTGACAAAGAGGCTTTTACGCAAGAAGAAAAAGATTTTATTTCTAAAATTGTTTATCCTAAAAAAGAAAAGGCTTTTGATGCTGATGATGCTTTTGGTATTTTCGTAGGTTACGAAATTACAATAGATAAAGAGGATAAAAAACTACCAAACGCAGATTTTAGAAAAAAAATACAAGAACAAATAAAAAAAGAAGTGGAGAGTAAATTTTCTCATATTTCAAAAAAAATAGATGAGTTTAATTTATGTGGGCATAGCTTTTATCTATATATATTACCATTAACTGAATTGGACAAAAATAGAGAAGCTATTATGAAGGGTCTTCAATCATGAGATATATAGATGAACTTGCACAACAAGCTTTGGAAGATGAATATTTACATGAACTCTTTTTTAAAATAGAGCAGATTCAAGCAGAAACTTTTTTTCAGATTAAAACTCAAGCTATAGATGAAAAAGAATTGTTTGATTTGTTGAGATTTGCAGATATATTCTCTCGTTCTAAAATAGATGAAGCTAAAAACAGAGCATATAAAATCATTAGTTTATTGCTTGATAAATATAGTGGTAATGCAGTTTTTCAAACTTTTGCAAACTCTATAATGGTTAAACTTGGAAATTTCCCAGCTTTAAGCTTTATTGAAAAATTCTCAAATTCTGACTCAAAATTACCCTATGAAGTATTATATGAAAAGTCTTTAAAAGAAGTTTTTCAGGAAATCCCACATAGTAAATTTACTTTTACAGATAGTCAGTATCATATTTTTGAAGCTTTGAAAAATAGTAATCATTTTAGTTTTTCTGGACCGACTTCTTTGGGTAAATCATTTATTATTAACGCTTTTATAAGACATTTAATCACCGAGCATAGAGGCACAGATAATCTTGTAATACTCGTTCCTTCTAGAGCATTGATAAATCAAACAGTAAGTAAGCTAAAGCAAGAGTTTAAAGATGTAGAAAATTACACTATTTTAGCTCACCCTAGTGTACCTGTTATGTTTAGAAAAGAGAAGATTAGATATATTTTTGTATTTACACCTGAGCGGTTGATCGCATATCTTTCTAAAATAGATAATCCAAAAATTGATTATTTATTTGTTGATGAAGCACATAAAGTTGTCGCACTAAAAGATACAAGAAGCCCTTTGTATTATCATGCAATTTTACAAGCTGAGAGAAAAAGTATTAAGCTATTTTTTGCCTCTCCGAATGTTGAAAATCCAGAAATATTTCTACAGTTATTTGAAAAAAGTCAAGACGAAAAGATCGTTATAAAATCTTCTCCTGTTGCCCAAAATAGATATTTTTTAGACTTGATTGAAAATAAATGCTTGATGTTCTCAGATTTAAACAAAGATTATACGTTGAATATAGATTTCAATAATGACGGTTTTTTCTATTGGTTGAAGAAATTAAGCAAGGATGATAAAAATATCATTTATTGTAATTCAAAGGCGAATACTATTTCGTATGCCTTGGAATTTTCAAAAACTCAACCAACGAGAAAATCAAATAATTTAGATAGCGTCAAAGAATTAATAAAAGAATATTTGCATGAAAAGTATTATTTAATCGACTGTTTAGATAAAGGTATTGCGTTTCATTTTGGCAATCTTCCTCAATTGATTCGTGAAAAGATAGAATGGCTTTTTGAAGAAAAAGAAATAGATTATTTATTTTGTACATCAACTTTACTTGAAGGAGTGAACCTTCCTGCTAAAAATATTTTTATACTTGCTAATCAAATCGGATTATCTAAATTTACGGATGTAGATTTTTGGAATCTTGCTGGTAGAGCAGGAAGAATGACAAAAGAAATGTCTGGCAATATAATTTGCATGAGAGTACAAGAAAATAAATGGAATAATCAAAAGAAAGACTTGGACATTGTACGAAATAAATGTGTTAAACCATTTGAACCGTTGATGATAAAAGGACAAGGAAAGTTTTTTGAGAATATTGAAGCATCTTTAAGTAGCAAAGAATTTACAAATAAAAATGCAGCACAAGCTGAAAAAGATATATGGAATTATTATGCCAATTTGGTTTTAATACATGAGATAAAGCAAGATGACTCTGTTTTAAGAACAAACTTTATAATAAAAAATCAAAATGCATTGAAAATTTTACAAGAGCAAAAAAAGAAAATTTCAGTACCTGAAAGAATTTTATCTGCATCCTCAATGATAAAGCCTAAATATCAAAATGATATATACCAGAGCCAAAATATACAAACTCTATCTTCTAATTTTGATTATTCTGTAATTGTTGAAGTATTACAAAATCTATCCAAATACTATAATTGGGAAAAAGAAGAAATAGGTGGTAAAAACCCATTATATAAACCTTCTGAGAAAATAAAATATTATGCTGTTTTAATGGATAGTTGGATGAAGTCAAAGCCTTTAAAAATGATTATTGCCAATACAATTGAATATTATAAACAAAAAGGGCAAATCTGGGAAAATGGAAGTTATGTATCCTTTGATCATCAAAATAAGCATGATATTAATAAAATTATTAATTTAGTTATTTCTGATATAGATAATATATTAAGATTTAAGTTGAAAAACTACTTTGAAAATTATTACATGTTGTTAAAAGAAAAATTTGGTGTGTTAAATGCAGGTGCAAATTGGGCTGATTTTCTGGAGTACGGAACAACTGATAGTAAAGTTATAGAATTGCAAAACATTGGTATTGCAAGGCATTTGGCTCAATATATTTTAGATAATCACGAAAACTGTTTATTCTTTGAAAATGACTTATTGCAATCAATTGATAATGATAAATTATATCAAGATTTTAATGGAGCATCTAATTTATATATTGAGTTTTGTGAATTCTTTGGTTTTCAACCTAAGATAATAATAACAGATGTAAACATTTAAGACAGATATATGAACTTGAAAAATTTCAAATCTGGAGCATTACACCAAGAATACCAATATAAAAGCTTTGCTGAAAGATGCCACGCGTGCGCTGGGTGAGCTAAATGCGTTTACAATGATAGTGCCTAACGTGGACATTTTTATCCAGATGCACATTACCAAAGAAGCCAACACCTCGAGTAAAATTGAAGGAGCTAAAACCGAGATGATGATTGATTATATAATAATTTCACTAAGGTAAAAAATGACACTAGAACGTACTAATGAATATTTAATTAGTTTACTTCATGAGCTAATTAAACTACCACAAGAAACTGAATGGCTCGAGTTTAAAACTAATAAAGCCCAACCAAAAGATATTGGCGAATACATATCTGCTCTATCAAATTCTGCTGCACTCAAGGGTAAATCTCATGGTTATATGATTTGGGGTGTTGATGATGATAGTCATGAGATCGTCGGGACAATCTTTGATCCATTTGTTGGAAAAATTGGTAATGAAGAGTTAATCAATTGGCTAATACAACGATTATCACCACGAATCTATTTTTGCTTTTATAGCGTTGATTATAATGGTAAGTCAGTCATCATCCTTGAAATAAATAGCGCAAATAATACACCGGTTAAGTTTACGCATACAGAATTTATTCGCATCGGAAGTTATAAAAAGCCACTCCATGATCATCCTGAAGTAGCCAAAACATTATGGCGGATATTAGATCAAACGCCATTTGAATTACAGCCTGCGGCAGAGCTTGTCACCGAAGATGAAATTTTACAATTATTAGATTACCCTGCCTTCTTTGATTTAATTAATTTATCATTACCAGAAAATCGTAATGGGATAATTAGTCGTTTAGCCGATGAAAGATTGATTATTGCTACTGCCATAACTGGAAAATGGACAATTACGAATTTAGGCGCAATTTTATTTGCTAAGAAATTAAAGCAATTTAGACATCTTGAGCGTAAATCAGTACGCGTTATTTTGTATCAAGGTAATAGCCGTCTTGAAACAATCAAAGAATTTGAATTAAATAAAGGTTATGCTTCTGGTTTTGCGGGGCTAATTGAATTTATAAATTCGCAACTTCCACATAATGAAGTAATCGGTGCGGCATTGCGTAAGAGTGTGTTAATGTACCCTGAATTAGCGGTTCGTGAGTTAGTTGCCAATGCCATCATTCATCAAGACCTGACTATTACTGGCGCAGGTCCAATGATTGAAATATTTGCGAATAGATTGGAGATAACTAATCCTGGCGCTCCGATAGTCGATGTTATTCGTTTTTTAGATACTCCACCGCGCAGTCGTAACGAGTTAATGGCTGCGTTTATGCGTAGAATAGGTATCTGTGAAGAGCGTGATAGTGGAATTGATAAGGTAGTTTTTCAGACTGAAGTTTATCAACTGCCAGCGCCATTATTTGCTGTAATTGATGATAATACTAAAGCTGTTTTATTTTCTCATAAGATCTACAATGAAATGGAAACTCACGAGCGAGCAATGGCGTGTTATTTACACTGTTGTCTTAAATATGTTAACCATGAGTCGATGAATAACGCTTCATTAAGAGCGCGTTTTGGAATTAAAGATGGAAATAGTGCAATAGTTTCTCGAATAATAAAACAGGCTATTGAAGATGGATTGATTCGTTTACATGATCCACTAGCAAATCGTAAATCATGGCGATATGTTCCTTTTTGGGCTTAGCTTTCATTTGATGGTCATTTGATGAAATGGTTCAATCTGCCATTATACTTGCTTTGATTTGCAATTGAAACAGTATCTTGTGTTTTGATTCTCATTTGCTGGTCATTTGCACAGATTAGACTCTGTGACATAAATACCATACTGCTAACTGAATAAATTAGCGTGTTGGTCGATGGTGCACTTAATTTTGTTAATTGTGCGCATCATAAGATAAACTAAAAACTATTTTTTGTATATAGCGGATTATATGAACATTAAAAACTACATTTCAGGCGAATATCGTCAAGAATACCAGTACAAACGCTTTGTGCCAAGTAAAAATCTTTAGTAAAGTTTAGCGCCTTAATCTTTACTAAAGAAAAGCCTTAGTAAAGTTTGGAGGTCTAACCTTTACTAAGAGCACTCCATAGTTAAAATTAGACCGCTAAACTTAACTATGAAAATAAAAAGAGAGATTAAATAAATGAATGAGATTAAATTATTTTTATGCTTCTTCTTAGTTGGTTGCTCTACAACCGACATGACAACAAGTGCTCAAGTTGCTGGAGGCTATCAATCTATGACGCTGTGGCAAACTAACCCAGCATTAGCCACGGTTGGAGTTTACACTCCAGCGGTAATTAATGCGATTAATCCACCCGCACCAATAGATGAATCGGCTGGTTATTTAGTCAAGCGTAATTGCGGTGATCACCCATGCAAAAAGGCTCACAAGATACCGCGCAGCCAATTACCGACTAAGCAAGACATTAGCGAAATTAAGGGGCAAACAGCTGCAAATGAATAATATCCAAACTCTGATTTACATGAATTGAAAAGAGAGATTTTATGAGCGATATTAAATTATTTGAATCTAAAAAAGTTCGTAGTCATTGGGATAGTGAGGCTGAAAAATGGTATTTCTCAATTATTGATGTTTGCGAAATACTTAGCTATAGCGATAATCCTCGTCGATATTGGAGCGATTTGAAGCGCAAATTAATTAATGAGGGTGCAAGCCAAACGTACGATAAAATCGTACAGTTGAAAATGGAAGCAAGTGATGGCAAAATGCGTTTGACTGACTGTGCCGACACTGAAGGATTATTGCGGATTATTCAATCAATTCCATCGCCTAAAGCAGAACCCTTTAAACTATGGCTTGCCAAAGTTGGCTATGAGCGAATGCAAGAAGTTGCCGATCCTGAGCAAAGTTTAGATCGGGCACGAGAAAATTGGCAAAACCTTGGGCGCAGTAACAAATGGATCCAGCAACGTATGATGGGACAGGAAACCCGTAATAAGTTAACTGATTACTGGAAAGAAAATGGTATTGAAAAATCTGAAGAATTTGCACTACTAACCAATATAATCCATCAGGAATGGACTGGGGTCAGTGTCAAAGAGCATAAAGTCATCAAAGAGTTAAAATCTCAAAACTTACGCGATCACATGACAGAAGCAGAATTAATTTTTACTGCCCTTGCTGAACTATCCACGCGCAATATAGCAGAAACCAAACAAGCGCAAGGCTTGAATGAAAACATCCAAGCTGGCAAACGTGGTGGAAAAGTTGCTAAACGCGCCAAAGATGACTTTGAACAAGAAACAGGGCAAAAAATTGTTACTAGTGATAATTTTCTACCTCAGCAAGCTGAGACTAAAAAACTGAAAAAGTAGTTACCAGAAATGAGAGTATAAATGAACATTAGCAATAATACCCAAATTCTGATTTACCAAAATAATGATGGCGCAATTAAACTTGACGTGCGTTTGGAAGATGAAACCGTATGGCTCACGCAAGAACAGATTGGACAATTATTTGCTAAAGCTAAATCAACCATAAGCGAGCATATAAATAATATTTTTGCAGAAGGTGAGCTATTAAGTAGCTGTTGTATGAAGAAATTCGGAAATTCCAAATTTCAGCAAAAAGCTCCCCAATATTATAATCTTGATGTTATTATCTCGGTTGGTTATCGCGTAAAATCACAGCAAGGTACTCAATTTAGAATTTGGGCTACTCAACGTTTAAAAGAGTATATTGTAAAAGGATTTATACTGAACGACGAACGCTTTAAATCAGGTAATTCGATGAATTATTTTGATGAATTGCAACAGCGGATTCGAGAAATTCGTTTATCCGAGCGTTTCTTTTACCAAAAAATCAAAGATATTTATACCACCAGTATTGACTATAACGCCAATGATGAAAAAACTATTGAGTTTTTTAAGATCATACAAAATAAATTATTGTGGGCAGTTAGCCAAAATACAGCGGCAGAACTAGTTTATCGGCGAGTTGATGCCTCACTTCCATTAATGGGGATGCAGTCTTTTGATAAAGCAGTTACTCAGGTTAAAAAATCTGATGTCAGTATTGCAAAGAATTATCTTAATGAAGATGAAATAAAATTACTCGGTTTATTAGTTGAGCAGTATCTTGCATTTGCGGAAACTATGGCACAACAACAAACGCCAATGTATATGCTCGATTGGATTAAGCGTCTTGATTTAATTTTACAGCTAAATGGTCGTGAATTATTAGCTCACGCAGGCAAAATTAGCCATCAAATCGCGGTGGATAAATCAACAGCAGAATATACAACATTCAAACAACAGTTGCAAGAACATGAGTACCAACGGAGCTTGGCTGAACTTGAAAACGATTTAAAAAGCTTGAAATTATAGAAAGAAACACAAATGACTGATTTGGTATATGTAAGCTATGAGCAAACTGGGCAAAGCTCAAAAATAAATAACTCTGGTATGCGTGAAATGCAAGCTAAAGCCTTTGCTGCCCGCAATTCACAATACTTGTTATTAAAAGCTCCGCCTGCTTCGGGTAAATCACGTGCCTTGATGTTTATTGCACTGGATAAGTTAATCAATCAAGGAATTAAAAAAGTCATTGTGGCGGTTCCTGAGCGCTCAATTGGTAGCTCGTTTGCAACGACTGATCTCATGCAATATGGATTTTTTGCGAATTGGCAACCCAATGATAATTATAATTTATGTACCCCAGGTATGGATGGCAGCACAAGCAAAGTTGGTGCATTTAAAAACTTTATCCACAATGATGAGCAAATTCTCATCTGTACGCATGCAACCCTGCGTTTTGCTTGTGAAGAATTAGAAGAGTCTGAGTTTAATCATGTGTT
This sequence comes from Burkholderiales bacterium, assembly GCA_019744945.1. Lineage (GTDB taxonomy): Bacteria > Pseudomonadota > Gammaproteobacteria > Burkholderiales > UBA11063 > Aquella. The sequence goes on along the minus strand of JAIETT010000067.1, from coordinate 3,697 downwards.
ACTGGCAATTGATGAATTCCATCATGTTTCAGCTGATGCAGATAGTCGTCTCGGCGAATTGTTACGCTCAATTATGCAAAACTCCAGTGCACATATTATTGCAATGACTGGATCTTATTTCCGCGGTGATAGCGTGCCTGTCTTAACGCCCGAAGATGAAGCTAAATTTGATAAAGTGACTTACAATTATTATGAGCAATTAAACGGTTATACTTATCTTAAATCGCTAGGGATAGGCTACCATTTTTATCAAGGGCGCTATACTTCGGCAATTATGGAAGTTTTAGATACCGATAAGAAAACTATTTTACATATTCCAAGTGTTAATTCAGGCGAATCATTAAAAGATAAATATGGCGAAGTTGACTTCATTATTGATCACATCGGCGCAATTGATCATGTCGATAGTGAAACTCAAGTAATTTATGTTAAGCGTCATAGCGATAGCAAAATTATCAAGATTGCTGATTTGGTTAATGATAATTCAATTGCTCGTGACAAAATTTCTGCGTATTTACGCCAGATTACCTCCGCCGATGATATTGATTTGATTATCGCTTTGGGTATGGCAAAAGAGGGCTTTGATTGGCCCTACTGTGAACATGCCTTAACGGTTGGTTATCGTGGCTCATTAACCGAAATTATTCAAATTATTGGGCGTGCCACTCGGGATAGTCAGAATAAAACTCATGCACAATTTACCAACTTGATTGCACAACCCGATGCACAAGACGCAGAAGTAAATTTATCGGTAAATAATATGCTAAAAGCGATTACCGCATCCTTATTAATGGAGCAAGTTTTAGCCCCAAATTTCAAATTTAAGACAAAATTATCCGATGATGATTTACCAGAAGCAGGAACCATAAAAATCCGCGGTTTTAAAATGCCCTCATCCAAACGGGTACAAGATATTATTGAATCTGATCTCAACGATCTTAAAGCTACCATTTTGCAAGATTCGCAGATGCTCAAAGCCATGCCGGGGAATCTAGAACCTGAGGTAATTAATAAAGTTTTGATTCCAAAGATAATTCAAATTAAATATCCTGAATTAAATGCGGCGGAAATTGAAGAAGTACGCCAACATGTTGTAGTTGATTCGGTCATTAAAAACGGTGAAATTAAGCAAGAAGGTAATAAACAATTTGTCCGCATGGCTGGAAAATTTGTCAATATTGAAGATTTACATATTGATCTAATTGACAGCATTAATCCGTTTCAAAAAGCGTTTGAGATTTTATCTAAATCAGTTACCACCCGCGTATTAAAATTAATTCAAGAAGCCATTAATGCGACTCGAATTGAGATGACTGAAAAAGAAGCTTTGCTGTTAGCTCCTAAATTTAACGCATTCAAACAACATGCACAACGTAATCCCGAGATTAATGCCAGTGACCCATTGGAACGACGTTTAGCTGAGTTTGTCCTCTACATGCGTGACTATGCCCGCAAGAAAGCTAATCATGGATAATTTTAGCCAATATAGTAGCCTTGATGATATTTTAAATGACGCAATCTTCGGTGAATCGTTTAAGGTAACCAGCAAACCATCCATCGCACAAAATGCAGATCAGCGGCTAGTAGAATCTTTTGAAGAAATCAATCAATTTATTGATCAAACTGGGCATGCGCCTGCTGCGAGTAACGATATTAATGAACGCAAACTGTATTCTCGTTTGCTTGGACTACGTGAAGAGGCACTAAAATGCGAAATGCTGCAAGAATATGATCGGCATCATCTATTAATTCAGAGTGAACCATTACCCAGTTCTTTGGATGATATTTTAAATAGCGCTGAATTTACCGACTTAATCGATGATGAAGACATCTTCACCTTAAAACATATCCCACTGAATACCGAACGCGAAAGTGCTGATTTTGTCGCACGGCGTAAGCAATGTAAAAACTTTGCTCAATACGAGGAATTATTTAAACAATGTCATGCAGAAATAAAATCCGGACAACGTAAACTAGTCGCGTTTAACGAGGCAAATTTAACCGAGAAATCATTTTTTGTGGCTAAAGGCGTACTCGGTTATTTAGATGTTATTTATGATTTAGTCCGCGATAAAAATAGCAAATTAGATGGACGAGTTTATAGTGTGTTTGAAAATGGCACTGAATCAAACATGTTATTTCGTTCACTGGGTAAAATGCTCTATGAAGATGGATTTTTAGTTTCCGCCAGTCAAGTTTCTGATTTAGAAACATTTAACCGAGGATTTGAAATTATTAACGATGAAGATCAGCAAAGCGGTTATATTTATGTGCTTAAGTCCAGAAGCACTGACTCAAAAATTGTGGGTATCGATAATTTATATAAAATTGGTTATTCGACTACGCCAGTTGAAGAACGCATAAAAAATGCTGAAAATGAAGCAACCTACTTAATGGCTGCAGTTGAAGTTATTGCCGTTTATCAATGCTATAATATGAACCCACAAAAGTTTGAGCAATTACTGCATAAATTCTTTGGGAATACTTGTTTAAATTTAGATATTTTTGGTGAGCATGGTGCGCGTTATAATCCGCGCGAGTGGTTTACAGTGCCGCTTCACATCATCAACCAAGCCATTGAATTAATTATCTCAGGAGAAATTATAAACTATCGGTATAATCATGCGTCGGAGATGATTAATTTGATTTAAAAAGCTTAAACTTCAACGAGCGATCAAGCAAAAACCACATAATCCGAAACATCCAGAATAAACCCCTCTTGTAACACATTGTGCGGCAGCAAGCGATCATAGCCCAAATCTTGTAATTTATCATACAGTGCCTTACGACTATAGACCCCAAACTTAGGCAATAATTGCTTATTAAACATCTGATCAATTGCATTTTTGGACATGACTTTAGCTTCAATTTTGGCAATCAAATCGGCAATATCCTGACTCGAAAAGTTCAGCATAAAAAAGAAAATTACTTGTTTTTCACGCTCAGTCAAGCTTAAATTCTCCGTATTCAGCGAATGAATCTTGGTGTCACCATATTTATAAAAACGAGCCAAAATGCTCGAAATATTGCATACCTCCAAAGGATGGGCATCCACCATAATCGCAACAATATTTTGCGTCTGTGGATTGATAACCGGCAACCATGAAGCAACAAAAATCTTGGCTAAATAATTACTAAATGAGCGTACCACCAGCAGTTTTTTAGCTTGTTGGGTACTAACAACTTCATCAAATAAATTAGTCACCAGAGGGCTTTGAAATAACTTAAATAATTCCTCGGCACTTACCCCAAATTCTGCACTAAGCCGTGCTAAATACAATGGTTGATGATTGATGCTTGCAACGCCGCCCATGAAATTTGGCACCGCCAGAAACACACGTTTAAAACTATCCACAAATTCATCGAGGAAAATTTGATCTTCATTACTTAGGCTATACTTATCCATTTTTATCATTCAAAATTATTATTCAGTACATTTATGCAATTAGTTGCTGCACGTATTATACTCAAATTACCAATACAACACCAAATACACCAGACTAACTCACTCCGCAGCATTTACGGTTAAATGCGAAAAACGTTGCTGTATTCACGAATTTTGTATTAAACTTACCGCTGTTACGTTCAAATCATACATTTTAAAAGGACACAACATGAGTATTGATGGCTATTTTGATATAAATATAAAAACTCCACTCGGTGAAAAATTTGCAACTTTGCATTTAATCAGCGCAGG
>JAIETT010000103.1 GCA_019744945.1 Burkholderiales bacterium | reverse complement strand
TAATTTATGTTTTTCATAAACTAAAACGCCAAGGTTTAACAACCAATAAATCAGATAAATTATTAATAACACTCCTGCACTTTTGCTTAATTTAAACAATGCAGTTTTAGCCTCAGGTGTTAACTTAAGATTAAAGCGTTTACTTTTTTCATTATAAAAATTCCATAGTAATGTCCCGTAATTAAACTCAGTATAAAGCTGACATTTTATGGAGTACTTCTGTTCCAAATATTCTTGAACCGCAACATCTTCACAGTACAAAATTAGGCTGTCTTCGGTATAATTTTCTAACATACTTTCTAGAAGTAAAGGTAACGGCGCGGCATCATCAAGTAAAAAATACTCAAATTGCGAAGTGCGCACATATTTATGCTCACCAATTAAAAATACCGTCCATAATTCATCTTGATAATGACTTGCATAAGAAAATGGTTGAATAAATTTAACCTGCTTAACATGCTCGCTTAAAGACTCCAACAGCCGCTGATAAAAATTACGCGTTAAAACCGCGATATAAGACTCGCCATCGGTTAAACGCATTAAAATCGGCTTACATTCATCAATTTCCTCGGCTAAATTATCTTCGATAACTCCAAGCAATAACTCATCACTAATTCTGCGATCGCTAACCGCACCCAATTCAGCTTTAAAAATTGTGGCCAAATGCGGAGATAAATAGACCTCAACCGAATCAAAAGCAATTTTCATGATTGATGATAAACTATCACTACCCGCACCAGTTTGTTCCAAAGCATCATAAAGTTGCCAGTTGCAAACCATTAGATCTTCGTTATGAATAAATACGCGTAAAATTGTCATTCTGGATGTTGCCATAAAATTTGTGGCCATTGGCCACTACGATTTTGCCGAAAAACTAATGCGATCCAACGAAATTGATCCTCATGAACATCAATTTGCACGTGGATGGTAAAATAACTTGAGGTCGTTCCCAGTCCAGCCAGATTTAAAGGCGTTCCATTGGCTTGCTTATCTTGAACACCATTTTGAGTCAAAAAGGTTTTAATTTGCGCAGCATTCTCAAAGGCATTGGTCGCACGATAACTTAATAAACGTTGCGCCACTGGAAGTTGAATCCCACTTTTTGCCGCAATCACCTCCGCTGAGGCTGTGTTCACATTGACCGTCATACCACTACCTTGTGCTTGATTAGCTGCTGGTGCTGGAGGTTGAGGGCTACTTTCGTTAGCACTTTCATTCGTCAACCCTGCGCCATTGACAGGAATAGCGGTCACATACTGAGCCATTTTAAGAACCATTGGCGGAGTAATTCCTTTAACCAAAATTAATTCAGATAAATCCAACAACGGTCTTCCAGCGGGACGATAGGCTGGTTTACCTTGCGTATATTGCTGCATTATATCCGATTGATATTGTGGTGCTGCCATATAAGACGCAATATTTGCCGCCATACTTTGGGGTAAATTTACATTACTTAATAAACTCGTAAACTGAGCTAAAACCACCTGATTTACTTGTCCATTGCTTGTGACTAAATCATTGATGTTGAACTTACTTTGCTCATCAATTATATAACCACTCATATAGGTATCTTCAAGCAGCTTAGTCTTCGGGATTGGCTGCGCCCAAACATCATTTAGGCTATCAAAGCCAGAAGTTGCTCCACTGGTTCCAAGACCAGCCCTCCCAAATGCGACTGCACTCAACGCCATGGTTGAAGCTTGTTCAATTTGTTGACGGTTACTCAAACGCTTAATTACCCGAAAATCCGTAACGCTCAAATTGGCAATAATTGCCATTACAATAAACACCACCACCATTACGGTAATAAGTGCCGCGCCAGATTTTTTGTGTAGCGGCATCATAGTTCTTTCACGCGCTCAACACTCTCACCTGATTTTAGTTGATATTGCAATTTTATAGCGCTTGGTAATACCGTTGGGTCCCCCCCCTCTGGTGGCCAACTATCATGCCATTGTTTATCTGGATACAAATATAAGACACTAAATGATTGAACCTTATCAATTAATAAATCAATTTGAGGAACCGTAGTCAAGACACGGTTAAGTACAGGCCACGTAACCAAATATAAACTACCTTGATTAAAACGATAACCGATACGTTTGGGTGCGGTTGTACCAAAAACATCATCGCCGATATAACCACTCTGGGTTAACTCCAATTGCGAATCATAATTACTACTCAAATTAGGCTTACCTTGCAACGCTGGCAATATCGCACCATTTCCATCGCGCGCAACTAGTGGTATAGCACGATTCCAACTTGCTCCCATATTTGAATTAACTAATGATAAATTACCCCATTTTTCTTGAGCGCCACCTGCTATTTCTTTGGTGTTTATCAAGCTGGTAATAATTCGATAAGAAATCACAGAAATAATTGCATAAATAATTACTGAAATCATAATTTCAATTAATGTAAAACCTTGCTGCTTTTTATGTTTATTCATATTTAATACTGCGCAACATAGACAACAGTTTTAAAAATGACATAATCAGGCGTATTTTGCTCACTAATTGCAATATCAATTTTTCTGAAGTATGGATTTGGAGTATTGCTAACGGTTTCTACAACATTAAAGTCTATTTTTGCCAAGCTAAGCTTTTTTTTAACTACACCAACATCGGGATATTCTTCGTTAACAAAATACAAATTATATTCATTTTCTGCAACCCAAGTTGCAACCTCACGTACAAATGTATCATGAACATCACTAATAATTAAACCAATTGCACGTGATGCTGAAGCTAAAACGATGGTTACAATAAATAATGCAACTAAGCACTCAATGAGTGTAAATCCTTTACGCTGCAACATTAATTGGAGACCTTATATCGACCAGTTAAGTCACTATCAATCCACGAACTAAATTCACCATTACTAACTTCCACCGATAAACTGTCATTGTTACCACTAGGTAAAAATCTAATTTGCTGCTTTTCCTTAATTGGATTACCATTAATTAAAATCTGTTTAACCACCAAACCTGATGGCCAGCTCCACGAGAGTAATTTTTTTAAATCTACATCCTCCCACTCACCATCACGATAACGGCTACAGCTAATATTACCACTACCAAGCGAACATGCGATTACACTACTGGTGTAAATCGCATCGTCTGATAAAATTGAGAAAGTTGTCGTTAATTTTTCTGCACTTGCCAAGAAGCGCGAATAACTTGGTGCCGTAATACTAATAGTCGCAACCGCTGACATTACCCCCATAATGACTAAAACTATCATTATTTCAATTAGGGTAAATCCTTTTTGTCGCATAGAACTCTTTAATAAAAAGGCACTCAAATTATTTATATCTAAAGCAGTTAACTAACTATTACTGCCAGTTACCAACTACACTCGCACCATTATCACCAGATGAAGTTGCTCCATCTTGACCATAGCTATAAATATCAATTTCACCATGTTTACCTGGATTTTGGTATTGGTAATCATTACCCCATGGATCTTGCGGTAATTTATCTAAATAACCATTAGGTTTGAAATTTTGTGGAATGGGCGCAATTGATGGTTTAGTTACCAATGCAGTTAATCCCTGTTGTTGAGTTGGATAACGAGTATTATCCAATTTATATAAATCCAGTGCTGTTTTAATATTCTTAACGTCAGCTAATGCCGCAGCTTTACGTGCATCATCGGTGCTACCCATTACGCGAGGAACGACTAATGCTGCCATAATCCCCATAATTACAATTACTACCATGATTTCAATCAAAGTAAATCCGGATCTTTTTCTTTGCATAACTTGCATAAGAGGCCCTTTTTAAAATAAATAGAATCGTTAAAATAAAATAATAGCGGATTTTATCACAACTTTTAATCTTTGCCAAAGATTAAACCGCAGAGGAATCAGCTTTTTAGTTAAAATAATCGCCAACTACAGCTAAAATATTTAAGTTTAGATCGAGCCTAAACCTAATACATCATACATCGAATAAAAACCTGCGGGTTGAGTGACTAAAAATTTGGCGGCTAATAACGCTCCTGCCGCAAAACTACGCCGATTGGTAATTTCACTGGTTAAGCTTAGCTCTTCACCATCGTTAATAAATAGCGCTGTATGTTTGCCAATAATATCGCCCCCACGCACCACCGCAAAGCCAATTTCTTCGGGCTTGCGAATCTGATTTGCTACACCACACCGTTCAAATTTCGCCACTTGGCTAAATTCAACCCCGCGCGCTGCTGCGATCGCTTTACCTAAGCCTAGAGCGGTGCCAGATGGCGCATCTTTCTTATAACGATGATGACTTTCAATAATTTCAACTTCAGCTTGCGCTAAAGATTTTGCAACCAAGGTCGCAACTTTAAACATGATATTAACCGAAAGACTCATATTGGGTGATAACAACACTGGAATTTGTAATGCTGCATCCTGCAAGCGTTGCAACTCTTGTTCATTAAACCCTGTTGTGCCAATTACGAGTGGAACACGATTAATTAAGCACCAGTCTAATGTCTCCAGACAAGATTCAGGCACAGAAAAATCAATTATAACTTGAGCTGTATTTTCTAGCGGCCAAGTTGCGATTATACTCGGGTCTGAATCAACTAAACTTTGTGATTTAGCAAAGCTCAATTGATATTCACTCGGCGCAGCATTAATCAGAGTTAAAATTTCCTGCCCCATTCGACCCACTGCACCATTAAGCGCAATTTTTAACATAGCTATCCCTTACTTAATAAATACTTGTCCCGCTGACTCAACCGATTTCATGATATCGCTCTCAAAATTAATATTGACAATATAGCTATTTCTTAGCTTATCATTTCTAAATTGTTGGAACATATATTGCCACTGTTGCGAGTTAAACATAAACTGTGTAACTGGATGTCCAACGACAAAAGAAACCTGATCTTTAGTCATTCCAACCTTTAATTGACTAAGCTGTTGTTCAGTTACATAATTACCCTGTTGAACTGGATACATATATGGAAAGCGCCATTCTGAAAATTTAACACCACTACACGCACTCAAAATAACGGCGATAAAACAATACCAAATTACTAAACTATTACGCATGATTTTCATTAATTACACCAAAAAATTTGCTTTAAGCGTTATTTTAACCTTAAAATACTAATTTGGTAACAAGCATATTCATATTTTTATGATTTGAAGTACTTCTATACAGTATAAATTTACTCCTTTTTAATAGATTTAACAGCAGAAAGCACTAATGAACTACATTCAACAACTCAAAATATGTAAAATTAAAATTACACCGCATAAACTTGCAATTTTAGAACTATTTGTTCAACATAAACACATTGGAGCAATGCAAATAGTCAATCAATTAGCTACCCAATCAATTGAAATTAGTCTCGCTACAGTTTACCGAATCTTGGCTAGCTTTGAAGAGCATAAAATAATTAGTAAGCATAATTTTGGCAACGAGCAGGCTATTTATGAACTAAATAATAGCTTGGAACATCATGATCATTTAATTTGCAGCAAATGCGCGACCGTAGTTGAATTTAGCAATCAACAAATTGAAGATTTACAAATGACCATTGCTCAGCTAAATAACTTTCAAGTTTTAAGTCATACTTTAAATATTTATGGTATTTGCGAGAAATGTAACGCCAAAGCCGAATGAAAGTAAATTTTACCCCTAAAGCAGCAGTAACTTAAATCATGACATGTAAACCAAAATACCATTAAACCGTTATAATTTATTTTACTTGATAATTAGCTCTGAGCATAAATATGCTACAATACTGGGTTATTTTTATATTTATGTCTATTCGTAGACTTTAAATAGCCTTTAATTTTTGATAAATAAAACCCATTAATGAAAAAAATAAGCCCAAATCAATTAATTGTAAATACTAGTCGCACACTACGCTACCTAGTTTTTATTCTAACCTCAATATTGCTGGCCCAAATAATCTGGTGGTTTATTAAACCGCTGGGGTATAACAGTATAGAAAATCCAGCACTTAACACAGCTAAAAGCCAAGATTTTGCCCAAGCAATTATTAATCGTGCTGCTTTTGGGGTTTACGTTGAGGAACATGCTGCAGTACCAACAATCAATCTCAAAGTTATTGGTGTTTATGCTGCTGGTCCTGATAATAGCGTAGCTTTCCTGCAAATAGATGACAAACATATCATCGCGGAGATCGGCGATACCGTACTTGAGGGTAAAATAAAAGCCATTACGCCAACTGGGATTATTTTGACCAGCCAAAATCAGGATGTTAGCATCCAAATTGGTGGCAGTAATGCAATGAGCAATACACCATCAAACACGCCACCGCAAGCTTCTCCTGTACCAGTAAACTCTTATAATAGCCCTAAAGGCAACAGCAACAATTTAGACAATGGCAATCCAAATGACTCTCAACCCACTACGCCACCAAATATACCTCAAGTTAATAATGGAACAGATACTCAACCAACAAATGCTAATGCACCCAACAATCCAGATGAGACACTGGCTGCAAAACGCCAAAAAATGATCCAAGAATTTCAACAACAAAATTCGACTAATAATCAAAATTAACTTACGCTACGACCTAAAGGAATAACATGAATTTAAAGCTAAAACAACTTTGCGCGCTACTTTGCGGAATATCTATTTTAAATACTGGCTATGCGGTAACTAACCCAATGACAAACCCTACACCGACACCCAGCAACACAACGACGGCCAGCTCATCTAGCGCGTCAAGTTCAAGTGGCAATAACCAAAGCACTACTTCGGATGATAAAGTTGTGCTTAATTTTGAAAATGCAGATATTCAAAGCGTTATTAAAGCAATTAGCAAATTATCGGGGAAAAATTTCGTGGTTGATCCGCGGGTTAAAGGTACGGTTAATATTGTTTCAGAAAAGCCTATTTCAAAATCTGAAAGTTACAAAGTTTTAGAGTCAGCTTTGCGCATGCAAGGTTTTGCAACTGTTGAGGCCGATGGAGTTATTAAAGTTTTACCTGAAACTGATGCACGTACCTATGGTATGCGCACTGACAGCATGGGTAAAAACAACCCAGGTGATCAATTAATCACCAAAATCTTCACAATTGACAATGGTTCGGCAACCCAATTAGCTAATACCTTACGCCCAATGATTTCGCCAAATAACACCATTTCAGTTTATACTAATAGCAACGCGCTAGTCGTTACAGATTACGCATCCAATATGACACGCATTACCAAAATAATCAATGACTTAAATGTTACTAAAACTACCAGAATCCCACCAGTAACAGTTAAATTAAAATATGCCTATGCCAACGATGTGGCACAAACGCTGCAAAGCTATTTAGGGGCAGCAGGTGGCGCTACTGGCGGCACAGGCGGAGCTTCAGCCGATAATGGTCCAGCGGTTAATATTACGGTTGACGCCAATTCTAATTCATTAATCATTTCATCAAATGTAGCATCAAAATTAGCAGATGTAGTGAAATTAGCGCAAAACTTAGATCATGATACTCAGCATAGTAACAATAATTTGCATGTGGTTTACTTACGCAATGCCGATGCTGGCCACGTCGCAGAAGTTTTACGCATTATAGCCAGCGGGCAAGATAACCCAGATCTGGCTCCATCACCAGCTAGTCGCGCTATTTCAGACACCAGCTCTGCGTTCCAAAGTAGCGGTAGCGGTGGATCTTCTGGTGGCGGTGGTGGCGGATATGGTGGCGGTGGTGCGAGTAAAGCCCCACAAAGTAGTTCAAAAGGTAGTTCTGGCACACAAGCTAATGGTGATAAAAATGCCGCTAAAGTCCTTATTCAAGCCGAACCGACCACTAATGCCTTAATTATTCAAGCCCCTGAAGCGGTTTATCGTAATTTAAGGATGGTGATTAATATGTTGGACGTACGCCGTGTCCAAGTAATGATTGAAGCCCTGATTGCCAATGTTAACACTACAGAACAAGGGAACTTTGGGATTCAATGGATCGGTGGTGCAGGGAATAATAATGCAGGTGCTGCAGTTCTTTCGAACTATGGTGGAAATGGCAGCTCGGTCAGTAGTATTGCCACTACCGCAATGTCCTTAGCTGGCGCTGGTAGCGGTACAGGATCTCCATCTGCTTCAACAAGTTTACCTGGTGAAATCTACGTTGGACTCGTAACTGGTACGGTAAATATTGGTGGACAAACTATTCCTGGCATATCTGCACTTGCCGATATGTTAGCCGCAACTAGCTCGGGAAATATCATCGGACGTCCAACTTTATTAACGCTGGATAATGAGGAAGCTTCAATTTTTGTGGGGACTAACGTAGGGATTCCGTCTGGTTCATATGCAACCACGGGTGGTAATTCAACCGTAAATCCATTTACTACCGTTAATCGTCAAGATTTAGGCACTTCATTAAAAATCAAGCCCTTAGTTACCCAAAGCGGCTCGATTCAACTTTCTGTTTATCAAGAAGATTCTGCATTGGATCCCGATCAACCAACTGGTACATTTGCCCAAAATGGCCCAAATATTTTAAAACGTACGTTAAAAACCCAGTTAATTGTCAACGATGGACAAATGATTGCTCTAGGTGGAATGACTTCAGATTCAATCCAATTATCAAACTCTGGGTTTCCATTCTTAAGTTCAATTCCATATTTGGGTTGGCTATTCAGTTGGCAAAGCCGCAAGCATACAAAACAAAATCTGGTAATTTTCTTACGCCCAGTTATTATTCGTGACTCTGAAGGTTCTAAAGCCTTAACTAACCAACGTTATCGCTATATTATGGATCAGCAAAATATGATCCAAGCCAAAGGAAACTTATTATTACCACAGATCAATGCGGTTAATTTGGAAAATCAAGTGCCTTATGATAACAAAATACCACCACAAGTTAACACAATTCCAAGTGAACCAATTATTGATTTAACTCATGGTGTCCAAGGAACTAATCTGCAACCAGGTGGTGTTACACAACCAGCCGCAGCTCCAATTAAAACTTGGAATAATAACGGTTTAACCGTGCAACAAACTGCACCAAATGCAATTTCAATTACTCCAGACGCGGGAGAGTAATTACAACATTATGGAACAACTAAAATTTTCTCCCAATAAATATTCACGGCGCATTCCCTATACGTTTGCACGGGCAAATAAAATTTGTATTGTTTCAGCTGATGAAGAATTTGTTCATCTTGCCACCGCAAATAAACTAAATCCGCTCGTAATTAGTGAGATTAAGCGGAAGGTAAATTTACCAATTAAACTTCATCATATTGATGAAAAGACTTTTGATTCACTCGTGGCTGAGGCCTACTCGAGTGCAAATGCAGCTGCTGTAGTTGATGATATGCAAGACGATATCGATATTTCGGATTTAATGCAAGATTTGCAAAAAACCGAAGATTTACTTGAGTCAGAAAATGATGCACCAGTAATTAGAATTATTAATGCCTTCTTAACTCAAGCCGTGAAAGAAGACGCTTCAGATGTGCATCTCGATGCCTATGAGCGCAATTCACTGGTGCGATTTCGCCGTGATGGTGTGTTACATAAAATTACTGAAGTTAATCCAGGATTACATGCCGCATTAATCTCGCGGATCAAAATTCTCGCGCAAATGGATATTGCCGAAAAACGCTTGCCACAAGATGGACGGATTAGTTTACGCTTAGCTGGACGTGAAGTTGATTTACGGGTTTCAAGCATCCCAACTGGACATGGTGAACGAATTGTAATGCGTTTATTAGATAAAAATAAAGAACGCTTGCAACTTGAAACACTGGGAATGGCTGCCGACACACTAGTTAATATTGATAAATTAATTACTCGTCCCCATGGGATTTTTTTGGTAACAGGTCCAACTGGTTCAGGTAAATCCACAACACTCTACGCGGCTTTAGCTCGGGTTGATTCCAACGCACTTAATATCATGACGGTGGAAGACCCGGTCGAGTATGACATTCCTGGGATTAGTCAGACCCAAGTTAATGCCAAAATTGACATGACTTTTGCGCGAGCGTTGCGTTCAATTTTACGTCAAGATCCCGATGTAGTCATGATTGGGGAAATTCGCGATTTAGAAACCGCACAAATCGCCGTTCAATCAAGTTTGACGGGACATTTGGTAATGGCGACCCTGCATACCAATTCCGCCGCATCAACAATTACGCGGATGCTCGATATGGGCGTTGAATCATTCTTGCTATCCTCAACTTTAATTGGAATTTTGGCGCAACGTTTAATTCGTTTGCTGTGTCCAAAATGCAAAACCGAAAACTTAACCTTATCTCAAGCTTTACGCGAAGAATATACCATTCCTGATGGCACCAAAATCTATCGCGCCGCTGGTTGCGATTATTGCAGCGGAACTGGTTATAAAGGACGCACGGGGATTCATGAATTACTCATGGTTGACGATGAAGTTCAACGCTTAATTCACACCAATGCCTCAGAAACGGCAATTGAACTTTATGCTACTGAAAAATGTCATATGCGCACCTTACGCATGGATGGTTTACGCTGGGTAATTGAGGGTAAAACTTCAATTGAAGAAATTATCGCAATTACTAAAGAGTAAACTATGCAAACATTTAATTATAAAGCCATTGACAAAAAGGGTAAAGAAAAAGCTGGCGTAATTCAAGCTGAAAATCCTAAGCAAGCACGCTTACTGTTACGTAATACAGGGCTCATTGTTTCACACTTAGAGTCTGAAAAGTCGCGTAAAGAAAAATCCGCTAAAAACGTCTCGTTTCAGCGTAAGGCGATTTCAACCCTTGAACTTTCCCTCATTACCCGCCAATTTGCAATTTTGATTAATTCTGGAATGTCCGTCGAACAATCTTTAGGCGCACTTTCTGATCAATTAGAAAGTCAAGAACAAAAAGCAATTATGAGTGGTGTGCGCAGTGAAGTTTTAGGTGGACGACCATTAGGTGCTTCATTACGCATGTACCCTAAGATTTTTCCGCCAGTTTATTGCAGCTTAGTAAATGCTGGTGAGCAATCGGGAAGCCTTGGCAATGTGATGACAAAATTAGCCGATTACAGTGATAAAACCCGTGAATTAACCAGTAAAATCATGATGGCGTTACTTTATCCAGTAATTGTATCAATTGTTGCAACCATGGTAATTGTCGCACTCTTGGTGTTTGTCGTGCCACAAATTGTAAAAGTTTTTGAAGCCTCCAAACAAACCCTACCATTGATTACCCGTGCGATGATTGGCGCGAGTAACGGACTGCGTAGTTACGGAATTTATATGCTAATTGCAATTATTCTCGCCGTAATTCTATTTATGCGCTCACTGAAAAACCCCGAAAATAAAATCAAGTTTCATCGCCGCTTACTAACATTACCAATTGCAGGTAAATTACTGGTAAATATTGATATTGCGCGCTTTTCAAATACTTTATCAATGTTACTTTCCAGTGGCGTACCAATGTTAAATGCGCTTGAAGCTAGCCGTGACACACTCAGCAACTTTATGCTAAAAAATGCCGTGGATCGTGCGGTAAAAATGGTGCGTGAAGGGGTTGGTTTAGCGGTCGCTCTTAATGCGCAAAAAGCTTTCCCACCTGTCGTAATTCATTTGATAGCCAGTGGTGAAAAATCGGGGAATTTAGATCATTTGCTCGAACAAGCAGGCAGTCATCAAGAGTTAGAATTGACTCATCGCAGTCAGCTGCTAACAGGGATTTTAGAACCAGCCTTGATTGTCTTTATGGGTGCAGTCGTTATGCTGATTGTAATTGGTATTATGTTGCCGATTCTAAACATGAATAAGATGGTAACCTAATTATTAAGCGCTTAAGTTAACTTTATACAATGCATGCGCTAAATTACACTTTATAAACCTGTTGAAAGATTAAATAAAAGATGACTGAAAAAGAAAAAATGCTTAATGGGGAGAGC
Source organism: Burkholderiales bacterium (assembly GCA_019744945.1). Taxonomy (GTDB): domain Bacteria; phylum Pseudomonadota; class Gammaproteobacteria; order Burkholderiales; family UBA11063; genus Aquella. The sequence goes on along the minus strand of JAIETT010000103.1, from coordinate 5,122 downwards.
TATTTTGCTTATGATCCAGAACTCATGCAAGATCATCACCGCGCAAAAGAACTCTGCCAGCAGTATAATCAAATTACAGTTTCTGATACTCAAGAAAAATCGCGCGTGCTGAAAGAATTATTTCAAGCAGATTATGCAGCACATATTGAGGCAAACTTTTTCTGCGATTACGGTTATAACATCAAATTAGGTAAAAATTTCTATGCCAATCATAATCTAATTATTCTCGATGGCGCACCAGTAATTATTGGTGATAATGTCATGATCGCACCCAACGTGGGTATTTATACCACTGGACATCCCATTGATGTAGCACAGCGTATTGCTGGAATTGCATTCAGCCACGCCATTACTATTGGCAATAATGTCTGGATTGGTGGCGGCGTGAATATTTGCCCTGGTGTGACTATTGGTGATAACTGTGTTATCGGTGCTGGCGCGCTAGTCGTCCACGATATACCAGCTAATAGCATTGCCGTAGGTAACCCCTGCCGGGTAATTAAATCGATTAATCAAACCAGTCCAGAGTAAATACGGCCACACTCGGTTATAATTTTATCTTTGGCAGCAAAATTGATATTATTTTAAATTAGTCCAATATGCAAATAATTAGCTTCCTCAATTAACTATAAATAGTGTAATTGAAGCACTCACCAATATAAGGATATCTAAAACTCTATGCGCTACTTATCTACATCAATTGGGCTAATTATTAGCACCTTAAGCCAGTTTAGTTATGCTACAACTCTTGAAATTGCGGTGGCTAGTAATTTTGCTGAGCCAGCTCAACAAATTGCTCGACAATTTGAACAACAAACTAAAATTCAAGTTTCAATTTCAAGCGCAGCCACGGGGGTACTAGCCAACCAAATTCGTAATGGCGCACCATATAAAATCTTTCTTTCCGCCGATCAAACTACACCTAAAATATTAATTGAGAATGGTTATGCCGTTGCTTCTAGCCAATTTACCTACGCTCAAGGTCAGCTCGTACTCTGGAGTACCAATCCGCATTTAATTGACTCATCGAGTAAAATTTTAACCACGGGTAATTTTAAATACCTTGCAATTGCCAATCCTAAATTAGCCCCCTATGGTGCAGCAGGCTATCAAACCATCAGTAAACTTGGCTTAACCCAGCAACTACAAAACAAAATAGTCAACGGTGATAATATTTCCAACACCTATCAATATGTCGCGAGTGGCAATGCCCAATTGGGTTTCGTAGCGCTGGCACAAATTATGCAAAATGGTAAAATTAGCCAAGGTTCATACTGGATCGTACCGCAAACAATTAGCCCATTAATCAAACAAGATGGCGTAATTTTAAAACCTGGTGTATCAGATCCTAATGCTCAAAAATTTCTTAACTTTATGCGTTCAGAATCGGCCTTAATTATTCTTAAAGCTTATGGTTACCACTAATGTTAAGTACCGAAGATTGGAGCGCGCTCTGGCTAAGTATCGAACTAGCGGGCTTAACTACACTAATTTTAATAATTATCGCACTGCCGTTGGCATGGTGGCTAGCTTTTCATCAATCACGGCTTAAAGCCTTAATTGCAGCCTTAGTTGCGCTGCCACTAATTTTACCACCGAGCGTAATTGGTTTTTACTTATTAGTTGCAATGGGACCGCATGGGTTAATTGGTAAACTCTGCCAAACACTTGGAATTGAGCTGTTCCCATTTACCTTTAATGGCTTATTGATTGCCTCCATCATTTACTCTTTACCCTTTGTCGTCCAACCGATTCAAAATACTTTTAGCAGCATCGGTAAAAAACCCTTAGAAATTGCGGCAACGCTCGGTGCTAAACCACTGGATGCTTGGCTAAATGTCGTGTTACCTCTGGCTAGAAATGGGATTCTTAGTGCGGCAGTACTCGGTTTTGCACATACCATTGGCGAATTTGGTATCGTATTAATGATCGGTGGCAATATTCCTCATAAAACCCAGTTAATTTCATTACAAATTTATAATCATGTTGAAGCATTTGAATATGCCCAAGCGGGGCAATTATCTCTAATTTTACTAATTTTTAGTTTTGCGGTGCTTAGTTGCATGTACTGGCTCAATCACAAATTTAACTATTTAAATAAAGCTTAAAATGCTAAAAATCAAACTTAAGCAAACTTTAGCGCATTTTAAACTAGAACTAGAACTAGATTTACCAGCCCATGGGATTAGCGCAATTTATGGACATTCTGGCGCAGGAAAATCCAGTCTACTCCGCGCCATTGCGGGGCTAGAATCAGCATCTGGAAACCACGTAGCATTTAAACATCAACTCTGGCAAGCTCCACAAATTTTTATCCCCACCCACCAACGTAGAATTGCTTATGTAACCCAAGAAAGTTATCTTTTTCCGCATATAAATGTTCTGCAAAACCTAGAATTTGCCGCCAAACGCGCAAAAAGCACCACTGCACAACTTCAGCAAATTATTGAGCAATTTCAACTAGAGACGTTGTTAAAACGCAGAGTAAATAAACTCTCAGGCGGTGAAAAACAGCGTATCTCATTGGCACGCGCTCTGCTAACGCAACCACAATTACTGTTACTAGATGAGCCATTTTCAGCACTTGATCAAGCTCAAACCAATTATCTCCTCAATTACCTCTCAGGTTTGGAGATGCCAATTATTTATGTTAGTCATGTCCGCGAAGAAATTTTGCATTGTGCCAGTTATATCGCACAAATTGAAAATGGAAAACTGATTAAGGCTGGTACATTAAATCAAATGCTCAGCAGTTTAGCTTATGATGGAGTAATTATTGTAGCTAAACGTAACTGCAGTCCTCAAGCCAACCTAAGCTATAATTACACGAGTGAATTAGGTGATCTATATCTTCCAAGTTGGGTTAGTACGGCTGAAATAATTCGCATCTTAATTGAAAGCTCGACACTACGAATTCGGAAGTTTAATTCTATTGCTACAAACACTGAAAGGATTAATTTAATTACCGCACAAATTCAAACAATTACAAGCAAGAATGAATATATTCAACTTAATTTAACCCTAGCCAATAATACACAACTAAATTTAAACCTCGAGGCACAACAATTTATGCAACAAAAACTCAAACCAGGTGATAACCTTCAGCTGGAGATTCTTAAACTACACGTCGTTTAATCAACCTTATGAGTTATATAATTAGGATTAGTTTTTAATAAAAAAGATGGTATCAATTGATACCATCTTTTTACGTTTGCTGTTTGCGTAATTTATTTACGTAAACCTAGTTCTTTAATCAAACCAGCATATTTAACAAAATCAGTGCGTTTTAGATAATCTAACAAACGACGACGTTGTGAAACTAATTTCAATAAACCACGGCGAGAATGATGATCTTTAGCGTGAATTTTAAAGTGACCAGTTAAATCATTAATACGCGCAGTCAATAATGCAACTTGAACTTCAGAAGAACCAGTATCACCAGCAACACGTTGAAATTTTGCAACTATCTCGGCTCTTTGAGCTACAGTAACAGCCATTTTTTTTCCTTTAATAAGGTTAATGAAAAGTAGAGCCAAGTAAAAAATTTAACTTTTAAACCTAGTCACTACTCCGATATAAGGTAGAGATTATCGCACAGTTAAGCACAAAACACAAGTTTAATCGTTATAAATACGCAATTCTTGCCCCGCGTAAATAAAGTTACTTCCTGCACTAACCACACGATCACCATTATGCACAGAGCCAGGTTTTACTTTCATCGAGCTACCATTAGTACTAATCACCTCAATTGGCACTAATTTAGCTAATGATTTAGCATCCATTAACCAAACATAGGTTTTGCCATCTTTGGCGTACATGCTATTTAGTGGTAGCTCAACACCATCGGTTGAATTAAGTGGTGAAACTTGCACATCCGCAGCCATACCATATTTAATATTGGCATCTGCGTTATCAATCATAATTCGAGCCGTAAAGGTACGACTTTGTTGATCACTAGCTTGATTGATAATCCGAATAGTGCCTTTATATGATATATCCGTCGCCCAAATTTTGATTTTAGCAGGCATGCCAGATTTATAATTATTAATTTGCGCCTCAGGTAATTCAATCTCAACTTCTTTCATACCAGAAACGGCCATAGTTGCAACCGTTTGTCCTGAACTCACCACTTGACCAGCATCCATATTGATTGAGGTTATAACGCCATCAGATGGAGCTTTTAGCGTAGTATATTTAACCTGATTTTTGCTATTCGATAATTGATTATTGGCTTCCTCATATTGGGCTTTGGCACTATCAAATTGAGCCTTCCGTGTATCATATTCAGCTTGTGAGACAAAATTTTGTTGCAACAATTCTTTATAGCGCTGAAGGTTCGCCTGTTGGGTAACATAGTTCGATTTAGCGGAAGCAACTTGAGCATTCGCTGAATCGGCCGATAATTTATAATCGGTTGGATCTAAACTAGCCAATACCTGTGATTGTTTTACAACTTGACCAATATCAACATTCCGCTCAATAATCTTGCCCGCAACTCGAAACGATAAGGTTGGTTCAAATTCAGCATGAACAATACCATGAAAAGTACTGGCAGATTGCTCAAAATTATTGCCAACCACAAACACTTTAACATAACGCACATCAGGAGCGGGTTGCGATTTTTTACCACAAGCCACAATACCAACGCTTAACAGCACCACCAACAAGTGTTTTAACATGATTACCCCTTTACTCGCACAATATTCGCACCAACATTATTCAGCTTATGTTCAATATGTTCATATCCACGATCTAAATGATAAATTCGATCAACCAGAGTTTGCCCCTCAGCATACATCCCTGCTAAGACCAACGATGCCGAAGCTCGTAAATCAGTTGCCATCACCTCTGCGCCGTATAATTGCGTAACACCACGAATTATCGCAATATTGCCATCAACTTCAATTTTAGCACCCATCCGACATAATTCTGGAACATGCATATAGCGATTTTCAAAAATAGTTTCGGTCATATGTGACGCACCATCGGCTACACAATTTAAGGTCATAAACTGTGCTTGCATATCAGTTGGAAACGCAGGATAGGGTAAAGTTTTAATATCAACCGCTTGTGGACGCTTAGTCATTACAACCCGTAAAAAATCATTGCCCTGTGTAACTAG
>JAIETT010000274.1 GCA_019744945.1 Burkholderiales bacterium | reverse complement strand
AAAAGGTCGCTGCCCCTGCTAACAAATTTCTCATTTTCATGATTTTCTCCTTGATTGAAAAACTTTACTTTTTAAGAGCTAAAACACTTAATACTGCAATGCGTGAATTATTCTTACAAATTTCATATGGTCGTTCACAAACTGCGTTCTCTGAAGGTGGCTTGCCAATTGGGGCTGGTTTAGAAGATTTAGGCAAAGGCTTACGTAGTCAAATTGGTACGATGTATGGAACTATTGCCAAAGGACCACGTTATATGGAGCTAGCTGAGGGTTATGTAACTCGTTTGGCGCTTGATGATGGTAGTGAAATTATCGGTTATGAATTCGTTCATCTTGGTCGCATGATGGAAATGGTTAAAAAAGGCACCGATGCAAATGAAGCTATTAAAAAAGCTACTGGTAGCTATGGTCGTTTTAATGAAGCCGTGCGCTTCGTTGATCCGCGTGCAGAATAATTTTAAGAGAGAAACAACATGCAATTATTTGAAAGTTATGATCGCAGAATTGCCAAAATTAATTCTGTATTGGCACAATACCAAATTGCTTCATTAGAAGAAGCACGCCAAATGTGTAAAAATCAAGGATTTGATCCATATGAACTTGCTGAAAAAATTCAGCCAATTTGTTTTGAAAATGCTAAATGGGCATATGTTTTGGGTGCTGCAATTGCGTTGAAAAAAGGTGCTACTTCTGCCGTTGAAGCGGCTAAAGCAATTGGTGAAGGGCTACAAGCGTTTTGTATCGCTGGTTCGGTTGCCGAAGATCGCAAAGTTGGGCTTGGACATGGTAATTTGGCCTCAATGTTATTGAGTGAAGATACTCAATGTTTCGCTTTTTTAGCTGGACATGAGTCATTTGCTGCTGCTGAGGGTGCGATTGGAATTGTACGTTCGGCGAATAAAGTGCGGACGTTGCCATTACGCGTGATTTTAAATGGTCTTGGTAAAGATGCCGCGCAAATTATTTCGCGGATTAATGGATTTACTTATGTTCAAACGCAATTTGATTACTATAGTAGTGATTTGAAAATTGTGCAAGAAAAAGCTTATTCTAAAACCGAACGTTCTCAAGTGCGCTGTTTTGGTGCTGATGATGTGCGTGAAGGCGTGGCGATTATGCATAATGAGGGTGTTGATGCATCTATTACGGGTAATTCAACTAACCCAACGCGTTTCCAACATCCTGTTGCTGGAACTTATAAAAAAGAACGTCAATTGCTAGGTAAGGCTTATTTCTCAGTTGCGTCTGGTGGTGGAACTGGTCGCACACTTCATCCTGATAATATGGGTGCTGGTCCTGCTTCATACGGTATGACTGATACTATGGGACGGATGCATGCGGATGCTCAATTTGCTGGTTCTTCATCTGTACCTGCTCACGTGGAAATGATGGGCTTTATTGGTATGGGGAATAATCCTATGGTGGGAGCGACTGTTGCGGTTGCGGTTGCCATTCAGGAAGCCATGTAGTAAGCTACATTTGTTATTAGTAAAAAGCAAACCGAGATGGTTTGCTTTTTACATTTCATATGGGACGATTCGCCAGAATAGAGTTTATTTATCTGGAAACTAGGTAGCGAAAAGTGTTTAATGAGAATAACTTAAAAGTGATTATCAAGTAAAATTACCAATGCCAATAATGTTTTTTTGTAGGTCAATATATAATGAGCAATTATAAAATACCATTTGTTATTTACAAAATGGGGAGTAAATTTTTGGAGTATATTCTTAATTTAGAGGATAACTATATAGTATCCCAAGTAGTTGAATTAAACGCTATCCAAGAATCAATAATAAAAAATCTAGGTGAGTATATCTCTAAAATACGATTAGATTATGCTTATAATCTTGATAGTAATATTGAAATTTTAAGTGTTCATTTGGCTGATTATTATGATATACAACAGAAAAAACATATGTTTCAAATATGGAGAGAGCAATGTGGTGGAAAGCCAATTTTAATTTCAAATGAACAAAATGAATTGTTAAGTGAATTATTGAACTTAGCTACTCAGATATATCCTCAGCTTCTTTTAGAGATTTATTCCATGTCTTTCGGTAAATCAGTATTGTCTAGCAGAATTCAAATGAGTTCTGGAAATAAGATTTTAAATTTGCTAGCATCATATCTGAACACACACAATAGACTTATCTTCGATGAAAATATTATTAATTCGAAGATGACAAATAAATCTGATGGTGTTTTTATTGGTCTTGCTGGTGATTTACCAATTTTTGCTATTCCTGATTGTATAATAAGGTGCGCGTTTACTTCTGCTATATTACGAGGTGAGTTGTCATTAAAGTCATTTATAGCCGCAGTGAGAGAATATTTTAATCTTTTTAAATCATATACTGAAAATCAAAAAACTAAATTTCCCGTATTTATTGGATGTAGTAACTTTATAATCAATGAGCCAATTGATATATCTATAGGTAAAATATACCCATATTCTAAGGAAAGCACCTATTTTATATCTCATGAGCACGATATAAGTGAATCTGGTTTTATTTTAGAGCTAAGTTGTGACATAAGCAATGAATCAAATCATACATTTCTTCAAAGTATAAGGAAAATATCTAGAAATATATGTCTGGCTGCATCATTACATGATATATCTAACAATAATATCAGTTGCTATTATGCATGGAGTTATATCATGGCTCCATTTAACGCACCTTCAAAGTGGTGGGAAAATAAGGTGAATTATCAATTTACGACGAAAACATTGAGTAATGAAAATATTTCAAGTTTTACTAAAACAGTGAACTTAGTATGTGGGATAGATTTAAATCGGATAGATGTTGCCTTGGAGAGAATATACACAGCAATTAACCTAAAACAAAATACCAACGATTTACTTATTGATGCGGTCATTGCTTTGGAAGCTCTTTTTGGTTGTGAGTCGCAAATTGCAAATAAAATATCGTCGTCTGTAGCTGCTTTGCTGTCTAATGATAGTTCTGAGGATGAGCTGTCAATAAAGGCTCAAGTTTTAAGTTATTATAAAAGTAGGTCTAAAATTGTTCATGGAGAATTAAAAATTATTGATGATGATACTGCGCGGAAATTAATTGGTATTGTATTAATGGTTTTACATAAAATATTTAATACTAGGCCAGATTTATTGAATCTAAATTCAAAACAGCGTTCATCAAAACTAATTAAGAACAAGCAAACACCACAACAGCTCTTAGAGTTGTTAGCTAACTCAAAATATGATTTCATAGATGAGATTTGTAAACTCAAAGAGTTTGTTGTTGACTTTGCTGCATTTGAATATAATCAATTGGATTCTATTTATAAAGAGCAGATGTGCCCGCAATGTTCTCAAGAAAATGAGCGATGTAATTGTGTGGCTGTTTATTTATTTACAGATACAAATTCAAAGGACATATTGTATATTGGGTCTAAATTGAGTAGAGACACGTTATTTAGCGCTCTAAAAAATCAGGTTAAAATAAGAAAAAATAATACAGTTGCCACAAAATACTTTAAATTTTGCCTGTTGTCCAAAAATCATAAACTGTTATCTCATTATTTGTCTAATCAAAACTGTAAGGAGATTAACGATCTACGAGATAAGGCGAAGTGTGAAGTAAAAGATATGACTATTGTAATTTTAAAAATTAATCAGGTATCTTCTGGAGTAGCTAACATAATTGAAGAAATCCTTATCACTCTTTATCGGCCTAAGCTTAATATTGGCTAATTAAATAATTTTGAGTATGCTGAGTTTTAAAAATTAATACCAATAAAATTGGCATATGAGGATCTTACAAATTAAGCATAAACTTATTTCTATGCAACAATAATGTCATTGCATGTCATCTTGAATTATAATTAAGCCTGTTAAATATTTTAGTATATAGCAAGGATAATTATAAATGAAACGCTGCGTTAAAAAAAGTCTCTATTCTGGTTTATTGATATTGGGTTTTGTCAGTTGTTCTTATGCCGCAACACCGCTGCCAAATGAGCGAACGATTACCGCTAGTGGTAGCGGTGAGGTGCTAATTCCACAAACGCAGGCAACCTTTCAATTAGCGATTAATCAAACGGCTAAAACTGCGAAAGAAGCCCAGCTTGAAGTGCGAACTCAAGCGGATGGTTTAATCAAAGCCTTAAAAGCAGCCAATCCAATTAGCATTGAAACTGTGGCGGTGAATGTTGCACCAACATGGTCATATGCAAATAACATCTCTAAAATAACTGGTTATTCAGCGAGTTATGCGCTGCAAGTAAAAGCAAAAATCAGTGATGCGGGTAAAATTATTGATACCGCGATGGACAATGGTGTAACTAATGTCAATAATCCAGTTTTATCCGCTAGTTCAACCGAACGCGCCAAAGCCGAACTAGAAGCAATCAAATTAGCCACACTGGATGCTAAACAACAAGCCGATGCGGCATTAGCCGCGCTAAATCTTAAAGCAACAGGCATTAAGCAAATTAATATCCAAAATTCAAATCCAACTCCGAACCCGACGCCACGTTATGCTCTGATGCGGGCTGATAGCGCTAATTCGCCAGCACCAGCTACCTCGATTGAAGCGAATCAAGAAAATGTGCAAGCTAATGTTAGTCTTACTTTGAGTTATTAAATTTACCATTTAAGGAAATTAAATTATGGCAATTAGTTATCAAATTACGCCTAGTCCACAAAAGCATCTTTATCAAGTGCAATTGAGTTTTATTGCAACTTCAGCACACCAAGAGTTAAGTTTACCGACGTGGATTCCAGGCAGCTATATGGTGCGTGAATTTAGTAAAAACATCATTGCACTGAGTGTCAGTCAAGCGCAAATCGCGTTAAGCAGTGAGCAAATTAATAAAAATACTTGGCTAATTTCTGGTTTAGAGGTTGGTCTTAGCGTTAGCGTGAATTATACGGTGTATGCTTATGAGTATGGAATTCGTACCGCTTTTCTCGATCATACCCGTGGTTATTTTAATCCAAGCAGTTTATGTTTGGCGGTAGTTGGCTGTGAAACTAGTCCGCATAAAGTTAGTTTTAGTCAGTTACCCACCGATTGGCAGGTTGCCTCAGGCTTAAATCAGACTAGCGAAAATACCTTTGTGGCACAAGACTATGATGAACTTTTGGATATGCCATTTGAATTAGGTCGGTTTAAACGCTTGGAATTCAAAGTCGCTGGAGTATCACATTATTTGGTTTTATCAGGGACTATTTTGCCTTTTGATGAAGCGCGTATTTTAGCCGATATGCATAAGGTTTGTGAGTATCAAATTAATTTATTTGGTGGCGTAGCTCCGTATCGGGATTACACGTTTATATTGAATTTATCGGGTGAAATTTTAACTGGGTTAGAGCATCGCAATTCAACTTTACTGATGGCTCCAGCGCATTCGCTACCAAATTTAAACCGTAGTAATGATGAAGATTATATTAAATTAATGGGACTAATTAGCCACGAATTTTTTCATACCTGGAATGTTAAACGGATTAAACCACAGGTGTTTACACCTTATAATGTTTACCAAGAAAATTATACCAAATTACTTTGGTGGTTTGAGGGCGTAACCTCGTATTATGATGATTTAGTGTTATATCGCACGGGTATAATTGATCAGGCTCAATACTTAAATATTATTGTTGAAAATTTGAATAATGTGTATAAATTTGCTGGAGTTACGCAGCAAAGTGTTGCTAATAGCAGTTTAACTAGCTGGGTTAAATATTATCGTCAAGATGAAAATAGCCCAAATAGCATTGTCAGTTACTATGTCAAAGGGTCTTTAGTTGCACTGTGTTTGGATTTGTTGCTCCGTTCTAAATCGCAATTTAGCTTAGATAGCGTGATGTTGCATTTATTTAAACTCTGGCAAGTTAATCCAATTGGGGTTGCCGAAGATGAGTTTCCTTCTTTGATTCAAGCTGCAACTGGCGTAGATTTAGCTGAGTTTATTCAACAGGCGACTGAGACTACGGAGATGTTGCCATATGTTGAGTTATTGGCTCAGTTTGGTTTAGATTTAACGACGCGCTTGGCGAAAAATCATCAAGATAGCGGTAAATTTAATCTAAGTACCGCCTCTGCTGTGCCGCTGGCGTTGGGTGATCTTGGCGCAAAATTAGAAAAGCAAGCATTAGGTTATGTAGTTAAAAATGTGTATGTGGATACTCCTGCCGAACGTGCTGGTTTAGCGGCTAATGATTTGATTATTGCGCTGAATCAAGTTAAAATAACGAACTTAGAGAAGCAATTGGGTTTTATCCAAAATGGTGAATCGATTGAATTGACGCTCTTTCGCCAAGAGCGTTTATTAACCTTGAATCTTGAGTTATCGAGTTGTGCTGTCAAGATTTTTGAGTTAGCCTTAAATGATGCTAAATTATTGTCAAATTGGTTGTAAGTTGGTGTGCTTGCTATTTTTAGAGTTCGTGTTCACTTGTGGAATAGTTGTTTATTAATTGATAGTTTGTGGATTATATTTATTTTTAAAGGAGTGTTCGGATGAAAAAAGGGTTTAAAATCTTAAGTTTGGCGGGATTAGTGTGTTTCTCTAGTCTTGGATTTGCGGCTGAAACTTCATTGCCACATATGACTGCCGCACAGTTGAAAGCCAATGATGGTAAAAATGGGCATAAAGCCTATGTTGCATTAAATGGTAAAGTTTATGATGTTTCCAAAGTTGATGAGTGGAAAGGTGGTCAGCATTATAAAGGCATGGTTGCAGGCACCGATTTAAGTTCAAACATTCATTTATCACCGCATGGGCCTGGAATTGTTAATGATTTAAATTTGAAACCGATTGCCGTTTATCCATAATTAGCCACGGAGTTTTAGTTTTCCGCAATTAATTTATTTTAGGTGGTTTTATGCAAGTAATTGATTTGCGTAGTGATACGGTAACTAAACCTAGTCGTGGTATGCTTGAAGCAATGATGCGTGCTCAAGTTGGCGATGATGTGTTTGGCGAAGATCCAACCGTTAAAGCTTTGGAAGAGCGGTTGGCTGATATGAGTGGAATGGCTGCAGCGGTGTTTGCGCCAACTGGTACGCAGAGTAATTTATTGGGATTGTTGGCGCATTGTGGGCGTGGCGATGAATATATCGTTGGTCAATCGGCACATACATATATGTGGGAGGGTGGTGGCGCTGCAGTTCTTGGCAGTATTCAGCCACAACCTTTGGATTTTGAAGCGGATGGTAGTCTGGATTTAAACAAAGTCTATCTAGCCATCAAACCCGATGATGTGCATCATGCCCGAAGCAAATTACTTTGTTTAGAAAATACTACTGGGGGTAAAGTTTTGCCGCTGGAGTATTTACAGTCGATTCCATCATTCTGTCGAGAAAATAATTTAGCTAGTCATCTTGATGGTGCGCGAGTATTTAATGCGGCGGTGGCATCCAATGTCAGTTTGGATAAAATTAGCCGTAATTTTGATTCGTTGTCAATTTGTTTATCTAAAGGTTTGGGTACGCCGCTGGGCTCGGTGCTCTGTGGGTCGCAGGATCTAATTAAAGAAGCGCGCAAATGGCGCAAAATGTTGGGCGGTGGAATGCGCCAAGCTGGAATAGTAGCGGCAGCTGGTTTATATGCCTTGGATAATAATATTGAACGCTTGGCTGATGATCATGTTAATGCACAGCTGCTTGCAACCGAGTTAGCGCAAATTGACGGCATTGAGTTAGTTGCGGTTAATACCAATATGTTATTTATTAAAGTGGCACATGGCTATGCAGAGCTGCGTGAAAGCTTATTTCAGCACGGGATTATTTTGCCTAAAGCCGCCAACAAAGCGGGTTTAATTCGCTTAGCAACTCATTTGGATGTTTCACATAGTGATGTTTTACTGGTTGTGACAGCAATTAAGCGATTTATGCGTTAAGTGAAGTAGTGAAGTTCAAAACTAGCTTGCCATAAATAATAAAATTATTTCTTGGAGTATGCATTAGTTAACTAAAATGTTTTACGCGTTAATTATGGTCTTTTTGAATTGATTTATTTTCAGGAGCGGCGTATGCACAATATTTTATACAGCAATAACTCGTCATATTACAGCATGATTGCGCGTCTGGTTTTGGCGGAAAAAGCCGTTGCTTATGAATTGCATAACATTGATATTCATATCAAGATGGAGCAGTTTTCACCTGAGTTTGTCAGCATTCAGCCGAAGATGACTGTGCCAGTTTTGGTTTGTGATGGAGTTAATCTTGCGGATAGTCATCAGATTTTATTGTTTGCAAATAAACATTTCTCTGGACCTGATTTGTGCCCCGCCGAAGATGAAGCCGCTATTTTGAAATCCTTGGATTTACATTATGCGTTTTCGATTGAAGATTTAACCATGGGTAAGGCCTTGCGTAAATCGCCAATTGCGGGTTTTGCTCTTGGTTGTGGTTTAAAGCGTGCTGCACGACGTTGTCAAGAGCTAATGCGCACTCATACTGAATTTAAATCTGCCTGTGAAAATAAACTTAAGCTTGAAGATGAACGTCAGCGGTTAATTTTATCCAAAGAAAACAATTACGCTCAGGTTCTTGCGCAGGCAATTAAACTTTGTGATTCTTTGGAAGTTGAGTTGTCACAGCATGAATTTGCAGCGAGTAAGCACTATAGCCTTGCCGATGTGGTGTGGACGGTGTTTTTAGCGCGGTTAGTAATGATAGGCTTTGAGAGTTTTATAGCCGAGCGTAAGCATTTGAACGCCTATTGGCAAAAAATGACGCAACGAAAAAGTTATCCTGAAGCTAATTTATGTACTAAGATGCCACTAAAATTCTTGCTGAAAGTTATGTTTGCCTTATTGTTTAAAAAATAAACTGCCGATGGTGATTAAGATTTAGCGTAATCACCATCTAATTTACATTGAAGGTTATCACAATTCAGCAACTGGATTAATGGCTGAAAATAAAATAACGATTTATCATAAATATGGCAATTAGCCAGATCGGTGTAATTTAATCCAAGACCTTAATACTCAAATCACCATCTTCATCGGTTTCAACACCATGAATATCGGTTTCAAAACCAGGTACTTCCCGCCCAATTTTCTCCAACATAATTAAATAATCTAGGACTTTACGCGATGAGCTGGTGATGCGCTCACCAGGCATAATTAGTGGCACGCCAGGTGGATAAGGTAGCACCATTACGGCACTAGTGTGTCCTTCTAGTTCACTTAGTTTAATGAATTTAGCTTTGCCTTTAATTAGCTTTTGAAAGGCTTGATGTGGGGTCATGGAGATTTCTGGTAAACAGTCAAAGGCATGATACATCATGGTTGGCAAATCATATTCTTTCATCAGGTTATGAATGCGGCTGGCTAATTCTTGAATGCGCATTTTGCGGTAAAATTGCGGATATTCTTGATATAAATTCGGTAACATTTCACGCACGGATAAATTAGCATCAAAAGCAGCTTTGAAGTCATTTAAAATGGTGAGTAATTTCATCGATTTTGGGCGGCTAATCCCAATACTAAATAGGAACAGCAGGCTGTATGGACCAGTTTTTTCAACAATCACGCCGTGTAAATCAAGAAACATGCTGACTATTTCGGCAGGAATGCCAAATTCGACTAATTGATTATTCTCGATGCCTGGGGTGAGTAAGGTTACTTTCATCGGATCTAAATAAATGTGATTGGCGTCTTGATTTTTAAAACCGTGCCAATTGTCATTGGGTTTTAATTCCCAACACTCTGCTTCGTGAATTTCATCGGGTTGCCAAACATCAAAGTACCAATCGTGAGCCGTTTCACGAAGTTTTTTTATTTCTTTACGGAAGTTAGTCCCGCGTTTGACTGCTCGATTGATCAGATGATAACCACGTTCACCACGCATCATGGCGGCCGCAATTTCACAGCTTGCAGTAATTTGATAGAGCGGGCTAGTGGAGGTATGCATCATATAACATTCATCCATCACGTCTTTGTCAATTTTACCTTTGATATGAATCATTGACGCTTGTGAGAATGCCGCGAGTAATTTATGGGTGGAATGGGTCTCAAAGATAATTTGTTCGCCAAGTGCACTGTTACACATTCCATACTTACCCTTGTAAATCGGGTGGAAATTGGTGTAAGGAACCCACGCACTGTCAAAATGGAGCTTGTTAACTTTTAGCGTGCGTTTGATATATTCGGTGTTATAAAGTAAGCCATCATAAGTTGAATTGGTGATAACGGCATAGCTGGGCCATTCGGCATAAATACTAGATGCGTCGATTTTAGCTTGAATGGATGCCGAGGTAAATTCGCTTTGCGGAATCCCACCCAAAATCCCGTAAGCATTACGGGTTGGACGGAGGTAAATTGGCACGACATCGGTCATCATCATGAAATGGCAAATTGATTTATGGCAATTACGATCCACTAAAATCGTGTCGCCCTCACCAGCCGAGTATAAACCCACCATTTTATTGGCAGTTGAAGTTCCATTGGTTACAATATATGAATGATCTGAATTGAAGGTTTCAGCGATAAATTCTTCGGCTTCTTTATGTAAACCCGTGTGATCTAACAAGCTACCTAATTCTGGAACCGAAATTGAAATGTCGGCTTTAAAGGTATTGGCACCAAAAAAATCATGGAAATATGCACCCACGGGAGAGCGTGTAAATGCCGTGCCACCCATATGTCCAGGGGTACAAAAAGTATATTTATTGGAATTAACGTAGCGCATTAACTCTTTGGTGAAAGGTGGCGTAATTACATTTAAATAGCTCGTAATTGCGCTAGCAATGCGTTTGGTATCTTCACTAATTAAGTGCTGATCGTATTGTAGAAAATCTAGATTTAATTTAAAATTGGATAATTCGAGATCTAATTCATTATGATTGGTGTTAATTAGAAAAATTGGCAAATCTGGGTTAATTTCTGCGAGTTCTTCTAATTCGGAGAGATTATTTGATTCCCAGTCAACTATATAACTAACAATTCTGGCGTTGTGTTTTAAGGTGGAAATGCTATCATTGAGCGATGAGCTGGTAATGATGTTAAAGCCTTGCTCGTTAAGTAATTGCGTTAATTTATTGAGAAACAGCTTTTTTTGCTCATTTAGGCGATTGTGATAGGTGATTAAAATATCATTCATATTAATTCCAATTTAATTAAGCCGAAGTTAGTTTAATCTAAACGCAAACTTATTGCGGAGCTAGAGAATTTTTGGATGCCTGTCGCAGTTTGAACAATTAATTCGCCGTGTTCACCAATGTCGCTATGGATGCCACGTGCAATTACTGCGCCATGTTGCAGAATTTTAACGTTATGATTGAGGTGTAAACAATTATCTAACCATTCGCGCCGAAGTAGGGCAAAACCGAATAATTTAAACTCATTAATCAAGTGATCAAGGTTGGCAACCAAATCTACTAACAGTTGATTGCGTTCCCAATTGGCAAGATTGTCAATCCCAATCCCAATGACGCTATGATTGATTTGATCGCGGAAAATATTTTCAACTAAAATTCCACTAATTTTTAATTTGCTATTGGCTTGGTAAATGTCATTTGGCCATTTAATTTGATTGCTAATGCGATAATTTTTCAATAGACGATTTACGGCAACCGCGCAGAGCAGAGGCAAAAGTTGTAAATTGAAATCCGCTGGAAAATCATAAATGATAGAGGCGGTTAAATCATGTGCAATGCTGCTGAGCCAATGGCGTCCAAAGCGTCCGCGCCCAGCATATTGCCAATCACAACTAACAATGGTTTTATTAACTAATTGGTTAATGTGTTTGAGCGCATAACTGTTGGTTGAATCGGTTTGACTAAGTAAGTGCATATGATAATCTAGTTTTTGTGCTTGCAGTAGCTCTTCAATTTTGTTTTGATTGAGCCAATTTAACGGATAACTTAGTGTGTAATTACTGCCGTGGCTAATTACCGAGCCAGCTTTAAGTTTATTAATCCGTGCAATTATTGCCAACGTCTGCAAGGTATTTAGTTCTAAAGCTTGGCTGAGTTGACCAATTGAAAGCGCGTTGTGCTGGCTGAGCAGTTGCAAGAGTTTAATTTCCATTGTTGCGAATCTGTGTAACTAATTTAGTGGTTGAGGTTGCAAATAAAAATGGAATGGAATGAACCGTGCCACCATTGGCAATTACTTCGTTGCTACCCACAATTTTGTCTATACTCCAATCACCACCTTTGACCAAAATATTTGGCATGATTTGTAAAATTAAATTTAAGGGCGTATCTTCATCGAAATAAGTTACAAAATCCACTGATTCTAAGCTCGCCATTACCGCTAAACGATTCTCTTGCGAGTTAATTGGGCGATCATCGCCTTTGCCTTGGCGTTTTACCGAGGCATCACTGTTTAATGCAACGATCATGCTAGCACCTAAGGCGCGCGCTTGAGCCAAATAAGTGACATGTCCACGATGTAAAATATCAAAGCAACCATTAGTAAAAACTAGCGGTGTATGAGCTTTTAATTGCGCTAATTTGGCAGGTATTTCGTGAGGTAAAATGATCTTTTTTTCAAAGTCAGGAGTTGGGTAATTCATTGAGTTATTCCATGATTAATTTAATCAGCTATTATAGCATACGGCGCTTTTATATACCTTTGCGAAACTATTGAGCTTTAAACTTGAATTGGCTTACTTTTGGAGTTGGTATGGTTATGATTACCGTGGTTAATTGGTTTATGGTTTTCGGCTTTTTACCTGTTTTTTATGCACAATCTGCTATAAAAAATTTTCAAGCGATTAAGCAAATTTTTTATCTAAAAATGTAGTAATAAATTCTTTAAATGTTATATTGGAATCGGCAAATTCTTTAAGCAGTTTGATTATAATATTGCGTATAATTTGATAGGTTTCTAAAACCATTAATTCATCATTGGCAACTAAAGTTGCGCCATTATGAATTATTTTGCTTCTTTTACCGTAAATAGTTTTAATATTTCTAAAATTACTAATTTGAATATCTTTAGTACCGCCTAATACAAAGGCTGTTCTCTCCGCAATTGTAGTCATGATTTCGAATTTTTCATCAGAGTCTTTTAATAAACACTCTAGAACTGTTATTAGATAAATAAATTTATTCGTTAAATTTATTTCATCTGTTGCATAATTAAACCAATATAGTGCGTCTCTCATTTTTTTTGATTTATCAGAGTCTGGATCTTCATTTAGCCACCTTAAGCCCATATTTAAATATAATTCATAATTTTTATCATCTATTAATCCGCGATTAAAAGTTGTTCCTGTTGAATATCCAGAACAGTTGCTTATGCGGTGGTTGCTAATGGTTAATGAGTGCTCAGGCATATTGGGTTTAATGGTAGTAAAATAAAAATAGCTCCGTGGCTGAAATAACTTTAAAAACCCTAAAGCTTCTTGGCTGTATTTAATGAAGTTATTTTCTGCGGAAACGTTATCAACTTCATTTAATGTGATCATAACAGCAACATCTGGCATGTTCGGATGGTATGGGTCTTTATTTATGAACATACCTGCATTATGATTTGTTATCATATTATTTATTTGTGGTGTATCTTTATATTTATTTTGAAGATATTGAATTGGATTTGAAAAAAGAGTTAACTTAATAATTTGAATTGGTTTAGTAGTTGTTAAGTGAATAATAGCTGGTTTAATTATGGTAAATTCTTGTAATTTAAGATTCTTAAATTGCTTTATCATGTTATTAAAAATATTATTTTTTTCATGCATATTTTCAAGTACTTGATAACTAAATTCATCGATAAGCGTATTAGCTAATGATAGAGTTAATAATTTATTAGTTGATATAATTAACCTAACTAGTTGATTTTTAGTAATAACTTGTTCATGGGTTAAAATTAATTGCGTTTGATTTACATTAAAACTCGATTGAGCTATATGTAACGTTTCTGTTGAATCGTTATTTTCATTATAAATACTAATTAATTCGTTAAATTTAATCTTGATTTCTTCAATTATTGTTTGAGTCATAGCAAATTATGTCCTTATATTATTCAATGCAGATTGAAGATTAGATCATATTAAATTTAATAGTTTTGGTGTATAAAAAGCACAAGCTATAACGTAAATTCAATTAACCACAATCTCTAAATTGTGGTTTTGTCTGTTAATTAGTAAAAAAATCATTTCATTGAGGATTTTGTTATATCTATTGTATTCTATTTTTATCTTAATTTACCTCTTCATTTTTGTTTTTCTTACCCTGTCAGCACAATGCTGCGCCTGCCATGCTTTGCAAAAGTGTACTAAATTTTATCTGTCATTTACTTTTGAATTGGTAGCGAACGCTCTTTCCATTCACGAATTCCACCGTCCATTGAGCTAACATTGCTATAGCCCATTTTTTGTAGATTATACGCGGCTAATGCGGAACGAAATCCACCACCACAATAGAGGACTATTTCAGCACTTTTATCGGCGATATTTGCCGCAATGTCACGCTCTAAAACGCCGCGTCCAATATGAATTGAATTAGGAATACGTCCTGCATCCCATTCATTATCTTCACGGACATCGATAAAAATAAATTTTTCACCCTCAGCAAATTTTTGTTGAACTTGAGTTACGCTAAGTTCTTTAATTTGTGGGCGAATTTCATTAACTAGAATTTCAAAATCTGGATCGTGTTGCATAGAAGAGTTCCTTTTAAATTAATTTAGCGTTAGTTAGTTTAGTGATTAATTCGGTAATAGCTTTGCCACGATGGCTAATTTGGTTCTTGATATCTTCATCGAGTTCGGCAACGCTGGCATTATGTTCTGGAACATAAAAAATTGGGTCATAACCATGTCCATTAGTTCCACGTGCTTGATGCGCAATTTCACCATTGAAGATTCCCTCGGCAATTATTGGTTGCGGATCGTTGGCATTGCGCACGAAAACCAGCGAACAATAAAAATAAGCACTGCGCTGTGTTTCTGTAGTCATAACCTTGAGTAATTTATTGAGATTGGCTTGGTCTGATTTAGGTTCGCCTGCATAACGTGCCGAATAAATTCCTGGTGCGCCATCCAGAACATTTACACACAGTCCAGAGTCATCGGCGAGTGCTGGTAGTCCAGTAAATTTAGCACAATGGCGGGCTTTATGGAGGGAGTTTTCGACAAAAGTATTAAATGGTTCATCTATTTCAGGAACATTTAAACTGGCTTGGGACACAATTTGAATATTTAAAGCGGCAAAAATTTGTTGAAATTCACGAATTTTTCCTGCATTATTTGAGGCTAAAACTATTTTATGCATGCGGTATTTACTTAAAAATAATATGGTTATTGCTAAAATTTTGCTAATACGGTAAAATATCTCTTGAGAGATTGCCATATTCGAACTATTTCCAGTAAAGAAGATATTTCGTGGATAAATTTTACCACGCAATTTTATGTTGTGCTGGATAATTTCATCGTCTAATGGTATATAAAAGCAAAGATAAACCTAATTATTGGTGTAACCCAATGTGATTTGGTTAACTAAGATGTATGATTTTGGAGCGTAGAACCGCTGTAGCCATGGTTGAATCAGTGGCGTTGGTTTCAATCCTGTGTTATCAGTTGAAGATGTTATTTAATTAATTTTTATAAGCGAGACAAGAATGCAATTTAAAAAAATTACCGATTTATTATTAACTGGCAAAAAAGTTTTCATTCGTACCGATATGAATGTACCATTTAAAGATGGCGTGATTGGTGATGATACGCGTATTCGAGCTGGTTTAACTACGATTAAATATGCATTAGATAATGGTGCACAAGTTATTGTTGCAACTCATTTAGGTCGTCCTACCGAAGGAACAGTTGCCGATGCTGACCACGTTAAACCAGTGGCAGATTATTTGGGGCAGTTATTAGGCGTTGAAGTGCCTGTAGTTGCTGATTGGCAAGCGAACGGGGTTAAATTTCCAGCCAGCAATATTGTAATGCTTGAGAATGTACGTTGCAATAAAGGTGAAAAGAAAAATGTTGATGAATTAGGCAAACAGTATGCTGCGCTATGTGATGTGTTTTGTTATGATGCTTTTGCTACGGCACATCGTGCTGAAGCTTCAACTAATGCGGTTGGTAAAAATGCTAACGAAGTTTGTGCTGGTTTATTAATGTCAAAAGAATTAGAGTCATTGGCAAAAGCCGTGGCAACGCCAGCTAAACCAGTAGTGGCAGTGGTAGCTGGTTCTAAAGTTTCAACTAAATTAACCATTTTAGATAATTTGGCTGATAAAGTTGATGTGTTAATTGTCGGTGGTGGGATTCTAAATACCTTTTTGTTAGCTCAAGGTGCCAAAATTGGTGCGTCATTGGCTGAAGCAGATTTAGTTGCCGAAGCTAAAAAAGTTATGGATAAAATGACTGCACGTGGCGCAATGGTGCCATTGCCACAAGACGTAGTAGTTGCCACCGAATTTAGCCCAACTGCGAAAGCTACCGAAAAAGCTCTAGCTGATGTGCAAGATAATGAAATGATTTTGGATATCGGTAGTCAATTTGCGACTGAATTAGCGCAGGTGCTTGAGACTGCGGGTACAATTATTTGGAATGGTCCAGTTGGCGTATTTGAATTTGATCAATTTGCGAATGGAACTAAAGTAGTTGCCAATGCGATTGCTAATTCGAATGGCTTTAGTTTAGCCGGTGGTGGTGATACAATCGCCGCGATTAATAAATTCCAAATTTTTGATAAAATTAGCTATGTTTCAACTGCAGGCGGTGCGTTACTTGAATTCTTGGAAGGTAAAGAATTGCCGGCGGTAACTTTGTTAACTAGTCGCGCATAATCAAACTAGTTTAAACTAAGGTTAGGCTATCTATTTAGGTAGCCTTTCTTAATCTATTTTCTTGGCTTTTAATTGACCGATTGCGAGTGTTTTAGTTAATCTGGCAGGAAAATGTCTGCAAAATTTAAATGAAATTGAGAATATAGAAAAATCCAATGAAGAAAATATTTCTAGTGCTACTAAGTTTTTGGAGCGGCAATGTATTTGCGGCGGTAACTTTTTTGAATCATGATTATGCGAGTTATTATCAACCCTTAATTGAATCGCGCGAATATCCGAAAATTAATCTTAGCGAAAGTTATGGGGCTGTAATTTCTGAATCTGTGGTGCAAACTTATTCGGTGCGTGGGTTGTACAATTATTATCGCAATTTTGTTTGTGATCAGATTTATGCCAAGAGTTGTCGCAAGAATTTGGATAATCTACAGAATTATGC
>JAIETT010000227.1 GCA_019744945.1 Burkholderiales bacterium | reverse complement strand
ATAATTATGAATGTCACTATCCAACAACCATTTTTGTAAACTTAATTGCTGATAAAGCTCTTCACCACGATCGGTTAGCTCTACTGAACTAGCTAAACGACGAAACAAATTTACCCCGAGGGATTTTTCTAATTTTTGAATCCGCCGACTTAATTGCGGCTGTGATAGATTGAGTACTTTTGATGCGACCGAAAAGCTGCCACATTTAGCGACTTCAATAAACAAAAATAAATCATTATAATCTAACATAATCCAAACTCACATCAACAAAATAAAATTAACCAGCGCCCAACCTTACTGACTAAAGTTGCAAAAACACTAATGAATCAGTCCATCCTCTTTACGGGGTCCACATGTCCAGCGCGAGGTTGGATCGACTTCAAAGGCCGTGACGCCATTTTTAGTAACCATTTTTTGACAATTCCAAATAATTGGAGCCGATGCAGGGCACACTCCAGCGGTTGACACATTGCCCACTTCTATCATAATACCATAATTATACCCAGGACTATAACCGACACCGCAATGTAAATCTTGATATGGATTATCGGTTGGATTTTGAATTTTCCACGACTCTTGCATATCCTTAAAATATTGCGAGTAACTATTATAAACCAGAGCCACTTTATCGGGATTATAACCAAAATTATCACGCATATACACATACATATTTTGTACAAAATCAATGCCAGCATCAGTTAACACCGAAGCAGTACTGGTAGAATTATATTCTGGGCATGGGTAGCCATAAGCCAATAAGGTTGCCGTACCATCAACCACACGATTAATAATTAATAAGCCATTTTTATTATAGACAATGTCGGTATTTTGACAGTGGGTGGGAATGTATTTAGTCGGTATTTCAATTCCATAACATGACCAGCGGATTGCACCACCAGCGGTAACCTCTGGAACATACTGCAGAGCTCCATTCATCGGATCACCACCGAAGATTGCCTGAAAAGCACCTGAATTTTGTAAACAGATTTTTTTGACATAACGTGAACTTTGATCTTGCCCATTAATGTTTAATTGGTTTAAACTATTTGGAAAAGCCCCATGTTCCTGATAATATTCAGCAGTTGCCACCGTATAAAAGCTCGCATAACTATAGCCTTCACTAATTTTTGCTCGCGCAATATATGAGGTGTAGGCGGGAATAGCAATTGCCGCTAAAATACCAATAATCGCCACCGCCATTAATAGCTCGATGATGGTAAATCCGTCTTTTTTCATCACGTTACAATCTTTCAATTAAGCACATCAGCTAAAATATAAACCGTCTAGATTATACTATAGTAATGCAAAAAATCCACCATTAAATGGTGGATTTTGAGATATCTTTATTTATTAAAGATATCTACCCGCTCTCTTAGTTCTTTTCCAGCCCGGAAATACACCACATGGCGCTCACCTGACTCAACTGCTACTCCGTGACGTGGGTTACGAACTTTACCCGCCGCACGATGTTTCAGTGAAAAACAACCAAAACCGCGTATCTCTATGCGCTTACCCGTTGCGATGCTTGAAGCCATTGAACCAAATAATTCTTTTACAATTAGTTCAACTTCTTTGCGGCTTAGCTTCGGATAGAGCTCAGAGATTCTTTTAATAATGTCTGAGCGATTCATGATTATCCTTGTGACAATTTATCCTGCAACAATGAACCTAAATTAGTCGTACCAGAAGATTTTTCGGCTTGTCTAACTTTTTTCACTGCATCGGCTTCTTCTCTTGAATCTTTAGCACGAACTGACACATTAATTACACGTGATTTACGATCAATGTTAGTAATCATAACTTCAAGTTTGTCGCCAACGTTTAACACTTTAGTTAAATCATCAACGCGTTCATTCGAAGCTTCACGGGCAGCTAATACAGCTTCAATCCCATCAACTAATTCTAAAGTAGCATGTTCAGCTGAAACTTCTTTAACTGTTCCAGTTACAACTGCACCTTTATCATTATTATTCAAGAACATAGCATATGGGTCGTTATCAAGTTGTTTGATACCTAAAGCAATCCGCTCTTTCTCAACATCAACAGAAATAATTACCGCTTCAACATCTTGACCTTTTTTGTAATTACGGATTGCCGCATCACCAGATAAAGTCCAAGAGATATCGGATACGTGAACTAAACCGTCAATTCCGCCATCTAAACCAATAAATAGTCCGAAGTCAGTAATTGAACGAATTTGACCAGCTACACGATCACCTTTGTGGAATTTATCTGCAAAATCAGTCCATGGATTAGCCTGGCATTGTTTCATACCTAGGCTAATACGACGTTTGTCTGCATCAATTTCAAGAATTTGTACGTGAATTTCATCGCCGTATTTAACTAATTTAGATGGATTAACGTTTTTGTTAGTCCAATCCATTTCAGATACGTGAACTAAACCTTCGATACCTGGTTCTAATTCAACAAACGCACCGTAGTCAGTCAAGTTTGACACTTTACCGTGTAAACGAGTACCAGCTGGGAAGCGTTCAGCAATTCCTACCCATGGATCATTCGATAATTGTTTTAAACCTAAAGAAACACGATGTTTTTCTTGATCGAATTTCAATACTTTAGCTTCAATTTCTTGACCTACAGATAATACTTCTGATGGATGTTTAACACGTTTCCATGATAAATCAGTAATGTATAATAAACCATCAATGCCACCAAGATCCACGAATGCGCCGTAATCCGTGATATTTTTAACAATACCCTGAACCACATTACCTTCTTGCATTTTTTCAATAATTGCTTTGCTATCTTCGCCAGTTTTTTCAACTAAAACTGCTTTACGAGAAATAACGATATTATTGCGACGACGATCAACTTTAATTACTTTGAATTCAACTTCTTTATTATCATACGGTGCAAAATCACGCACGGTACGAGTATCAATCAATGAACCTGGTAAGAATAAGCGTACGTTTTTGTACATAACGCCAAGACCGCCTTTAACGCGACCATAAACCATACCATTTAATACATCTCCGCGAGTTAACGCGCCTTCTAATTCTTCCCATGCCGCAATACGACGGGCTTTATCACGTGATAAACGCGTTTCGCCATAGCCATCTTCGATAGCTTCAATAGCAACTTTAACTACGTCACCAACTTTAACTTCAACTTCACCTTTATCATCTTTAAATTCATTTACTGAAATAGATGCTTCAGATTTTAGACCTGCTGTAACAGTCACATATTTATGATCAACCGCAACAACGATTGCATCGACAACTTCACCTTCACGCATTTCTAACTGCAGTGAATGTTGTTCAAAAAGATTTGCAAAACTTTCCACAATATCTTACCACTAAAAAAATAAAAATTAAACTAACGCATCCGCGATTGCGATGCACCCATTTTATGATTCCAGACAATTTACAGCCAAGCTTTAATCAAACTAATCGTTTCATCAATGCTTAACTCCGAATTATCTAGCATCCTATATGAAGAATCATAGCTCAAAGGAGCAACACTCCGTTGGGAGTCCTGTTCATCACGAGTAATGATATCTTGCAAAATAGCCCCCATTGTAACAGCTTTATCAAATTGATGCAACTGCTTATAACGTCTTTCTGCTCTTTTTTCGGCACTCGCGGTTAAAAACACCTTTAAATTGGCATTCGGAAAAACCACACTCCCCATATCACGCCCATCGGTAACCAAACCTGGCGCCTTAGCAAAATCACGTTGAAACTGCAATAAACGCGCACGAACTTCAGCAATTGAACTATATTTAGACGCTAACATCCCGATCGATTCGGCACGCAATTGTTCCGTAACGTCCTCATTATTTAACCAAATCAAACCAGCCTTAAATTCCAGCTGCATACTGGCGATTAAATCCACTACTTGCGCATCACTCACGTCTTGCTCTGGATAATGTTTATTTACCCACCAACCTAAGGCGCGATAAATAGCTCCAGACTCCAAATAGGCGAAACCTAATTGAGCCGCCAAAATTTTAGCTACCGTGCCCTTACCTGAGGAGGCTGGACCATCGATTGTAATCACTCTAATCATAGAAATAACTTTATCTTAAATTTAAACATAACCAGATTCTAACATATACCAGTAAAACAGGTAACCTGCACAACCAGAGAAGACATAATTAACCATGCATAAATTAGAAGGTGAATTGACCACCAAACATTAAGAAATTCGGGTTACCATTACCTGACACCGCATAATCTTCAATATGCAATTTGAACATCGGCGCAATTGGAAAGGCAACTCCAACTCCGTATAATAAGCCAGTATTGGTGCTACTACCGCTCCAGGTTGAAAAACCCATACCAATTTTGCCATATAAATCCACAATCCCTAAGGGAAGCACGCCTTTAGCCACACCATCAAACAAACTATAATTATTACTACCCGTGTAGCCACCCTCAAGACCTAAATATTTATTGAACATATAACCAGCATCAAGATTCAATGCTAAATCGCTATTATTGGTCATCACACCAACATTTGCATCTACATATGGACTACCCGCATAGACGCTAATTGCTGAGAGCGCCATTACCAGCGCAAGAATTTTTTTCATAGTTTATTTTCCTTATTAAATTAATTTTTTAATTTTAAAATATTTCAGCGACGAATTATGCCATTTTTAGCCAATTTTCATCCAAATAATTAGCTCTATCCAGGTCATCATAACACAGTTATCACAAATTAGTTATTTTATATCAGTTAATTATATAGCGCACTACTAATAAGATAAATTTGTACGCTCGTTTAGTTAAAATACGGTATATTCAGCTATGCTTTTACGTCTCGCCATAGACTAAAAGCACCTAAACACGCCTACTACCTGAAAACAAATAAGCCGATCTTTGGTGATTAGTTGAAAATTTATATAACATAAACTATAATAATGGGTTAATCGACACATCTGCAACAACTATTTTTTAATTGCAGAATTTTTATTTAAAAACTACTAAAGATAAATTAAATGAACAACATGAATAATAACAACTCAAATAACACGCGTAATCCAAATCGCCCACGGAATAATAACACTGCAAACCCCACCAGAAACACTCGTCGCCCACAGAATGATTATGATCAAGATGAACGTCCAACTAATCCACGCCAACGCAGTAACAGCGATAGCCGCCAAACTAATTACGCGACAAATGAACGCGATGATTACCCACAACGTGCACCACGTCGTTCAGCGCCACCACGCCCTAGAGGTCGCGATGAGTATGACAATCACCCACCACAGCGCGATTATTATGACGATGATTATAATGCACCACGCCAAGCTAAATCAAATCGAGCTCTACTAATTAGTCTTGGTGCAGTGGCTGCCGTGGCTATTGCAACAGGAATAGCCTTTATGCTAACCAAAAGTAGTCCAGCACAAATTATTTCAGTTAACCCCAACTTTATAACTACCCAACAAGCCTACCAAGATTGCCATAAAGTTGGCACAACTTCATATGTTGCTAATCAAAAAAATGGCACTGAAGGTGCTTTAATTGGTGGCGCAACTGGTGCGGTAGCTGGTGGTGTAATTGGTAACCAAGTGCATGGCGGTGGTGGCGGTACAGCCGTTGGTGCAATTGCGGGTGGAGTTGGCGGTGCGCTAATTGGGCGCGAAATACAACGCTCAAATCAACCTAACTATGTTGCTAAACATGGCTCATCTACCCGATGTGTAACAGCATACAAACCCGTACAAAGCCAAGTTGGTTACAGCGTGCAATATATGTATAAAGACGAAATGGCAAATATTGTCACGCAAACTGCCCCAGCAATTGGTAGCACTCTTCCACTTGAGCAATTACAAGCCATGGCTGTGCCTGCTGCCCAGCTTAACCCGAGTAATAATACAGCCCAATAAAAGAATAAGGCAGAGTTCAAATTACTCTGCCTTATTCTTTTATAATTATAATTCATTAAAATAGTTTAAGTAAAACTCATTATCTAATACTTAGTCGATGCTAAATAACCTCTAACATTTACCCAGTTAGTTTTTTTAGCTGGTCTTTTCTGAGTATTTTGCATATGTAAACAGCATATTATACAGCCGAAACAGATTGATATACATTTGGGTATCAGCTAACTATTGACATAATATCATTACCACCATCGACTTTACCAATTAATAGATAGCAGTCTAAAAAATCGACCGAAACTCGGTCGATTTTTATAAGTCAGAAAAGTATTATGACAACTGATTATAAATTGCAAAAGCTATACTATATGGTTCTCCACCATTAAGGATATTTTGTTGTGCACAATTTAGCAACGCTCCAGTAGCAGTATTAACACCACATTTATACATACCATTTTGACCATTATACAAACCAAAATATACATATAAATTTAAATCTTCTGCCACATTGTTATTAATCGAATAAGGCAATGGAGTCCAAGCACCAGAAGCATAATCTTGATTACAACTTACCGCAATACCACTTGTATCCAACGAGCACGTCGAAACACCACCAGAAGCATTACCAGAGCTGGGTGCTGTTGGCATAGTACTACCGCTATAAACATAATTTATACCATTTAATGTAACTATATTTAACCCGCCATCATACGCTACACCAGTACCAGCAGAATAATCCGCATTACTAGCTTGTACTAATTCTTCGCTCCCTAGCAAGCCACTTGATTCATTGATTGCATAGCGAAGAATTCCTGCTGGATAAGAACTAGCAATATAAAGATACGTACGACCATTAATATTAGAGATAGAAAGTTGCCCCATACTATCTAAATCGAGTGTTTCTGAACAACTAGCAAAATCACCATTAGAGTCTAAAGTACAAACATATACATTATCGCTTCCTGTATCTCCTATATAAACATATTGAACTCCATTAATCATTGCAAATTGTATATAACCAGCTTCACTAAAATTAGGAGCATTATCTACAGCTACACCAGCAGTATCATCACACGTAGTGATTTGACCATATTGATCTAAACTACATTTTGAAACACCTGCATCTGAAATAGTAACATAAAGATATTTCACACCGTTTACAACGGCAAAAGCCAAACCTCTAGTAGTTGCTGGAAAAGTGTGTGCTCCTTGATGGTTACAAGATGAAATATCTCCATTAGTGTCCATTGAACATTTCCAAATGCCTGCATCTTGAGCACCACCGTTATTAGTAATATACGCAATTGGATAACCAGAAGCCCAACTAATAACCAAAGGAACTGTTGAACTGCTGCCACCACTGTATCCAAAGATAACATTTTCTGAGCTAGAGGAAGGTGCTCCAATATAGCTGATGGTATAAGAACAAGTTTCTTGTGGGGCTAAAGTCATACCAGCAGTGCACGTTGAAGAAACCAAATATACTGGAGAACTTAAAATTGGCAGTACTAAATTTGTAGCAGGTGCATTACCTGTATTGGTTATAACAATAATCTGTTGAACATAAGTTGGATCCAAGGCGACTGTACTGGAAGACAACATTAAATTAGCGCTTGAAGTTGTGTTGCAATTAGCACAACTACCTACTCCACCACAAGCCGACAAGGCAGATGCACCAAGCATAGCGAGTGCTAGGTTGCGCAAAACATTTTTAGTAAATAATTTCATGATTCGATTCTCTTGAAAAAAGCTGATAAACTTTGACTTATCAACATTGGATAATAAAAAACCAGAGCAAGAGCATAATCAGCAAGTTATATTAATAACCTGCTGATTATGCTCATATAATTTTTAAATTTAGAAATTGTATTGAGTACCAAAGGTCACAATATTGATTCCACCGTTCATGGTGTTACTGAAAGGAATAAAGGCATAATCTTCAATCCGTAAATCAAAATGTTTGCTCAGTGCAAATGAACCACCAAGACCAACTAAACCTGTTGCATAATTTGAATTATATTGACCTGCACACAACCAGCTTGGTGCGCCTGTTGCTGTACCACTCCAGCCATCTATGCCATAGCCAATCCCTGCGCGTCCGTATAATGAGAACACATCTGATAATGGTAACGTGCCTTTTGCCGCTACATCAAAAATATTTGACGTTGCGGTTGCACCGAATTGACTACTTGCCAAAACATTATAGCCACCCTCAAGTGCAAAATAAGGATTTACGCTATAACCAGCATTTACCGCGCCTGCCCATGAGCCTGTTGGTAAATTATGAATGCTCCCCCATCCAGTATTTACATTGATGTACGCCGTTGAACCGTCGTTAGGTTGTGCTATATCACTGCTATCAGCAAAAGCCACACCTGTGGCACTAACTAAAACCAGAGCTAGAAAGAGTTTTTTCATGAGGTGTCCTTAAATTTAAAAGAGTTATTAAGAGTTTGATTTTATTTGTGAATAATATAATGGCTATATTTTACCTTAATTTAGCCCTAAATTACAGCCAATCCACCCAGCAACAAGCAAAGCCACAAGCCACCACCACACAATTAATAGCGAATAAAAACAACATACTAAACCAAGATAGCTCAATCACCTGCGAACATAAATCGCATGGTGGGGGGCTAAATTTTTACACCCCTAAAATAGCAAACATCATCAAAAACGTAGTATTTATGCAACAAAAAACTCCAGCAATAGTTCTGGAGTTTTGGAGAAAATGACTGGTTTGAAGATTAAGGATGTAACTCTTCGCTGATAATTTCAGCAATATTGCGGATAGTTTCATCAAATGAGATACAGAGTAGATAAATTGGTTTACCGCTAGCGAGATATTTTGCGGCATAGTTGCAGGTTTTAATTTGCTCGATGGCATCAGCAGCGCTACCTTACAGGCTAAGCTTGAATTCCAGAATAATTATGTGGATCGACAATCAAAGCGTACTTTAATAAAGTGTGATAATATATTGTCATAATTCATAAATCTCAGAAGCTAAATTTAGGTAAGTTGTTAAGTATTTTGTAGCGGATTTATCAGCAACTCAAATAGTGACCTTATCTGGAATTATAGTTACCTCATAATCTATTGAGCATAATATTTCAAACTACGCTATATCTAATTTAATTTTGATTGAAAATAAAATGTTTCCATTACGTGGTTGGGCACTCAAATGCTTTAAGTCCTTTACCGAAGCATTAGGATTTAGAACCAAACGAATAACCTTAATTGGTGGTTATTGCTATGGTAGTAAAGAGCTTACTGCACCCATGGAGTATGATGTATACCAATGGTGAGGTATTTTTGACTTGATTGGATTTGGTTTGTGCAAGGAGCTAAAGCCAAATCAAGTTATAATAATGGACAATGCTAGCTTTCACAAATCAAATAAAGTAAAAGACCTTATTGAAAGTGTAGGGTGCAAATTCAATTTATCTACCTCCATGTTCTCCTGATCTTAATCCGATTGAACATTGCGCACGCCAATGGGCAAATTTAAAGCGCTTTATTAGAACTAATGATAATCGTCAGGATAATTTAAGTTTAGCGATTGAACAATCTATTGATAAGTTGTTTATGTGTTGACTATATAATACCGCACGAACTTATTCCTTATTTCTGTAAAATACCAATAAAAATTGCCAACTAGAAAAACTAGCTGGCAAGTATATTATTGGTGTGTATTTAAATGACTAACACGCATACCTCTATACATAAGCTTTAAATTGATAAACCTATTTGCTGATTCAACTATAAAAATAGCCTAGGTGAATTAACACAATTAATTCGGTGATTATGTTTAACCAGCATACCAGAAAGTAGTTGCATGATTTCATAATCACCAATGTATCAGCTAAACGTATTAATCAGTTCATCCATACAAATATCTATTAATATGCAGCAAAATCAATTCCATATACTGTATTAATAACATCCTCACCCCAAATGGCAGCGGTCGTTGGAGTACAGTTAGTAGAATATGTTCCATTATCGCCATTAATTGGACAAACATAGAGTGTATTACCTGTCTTCATACTATAATAGACGTAATTACTGCCAGAAGACAATACCACCCTACCAGCCATCTTCGCATAATTAGTAGGATCAGCACTATCCAGCGTTGGATTATTGGTACAATTATCAAATACCCAGGTTGTCTCGTTAACCTTACACTGTGTTGCAGTAGAAATCGTATTATTTCCACCAGAATAAGCATTCTGAGCATAATGGTCAAAAAGTAAAGGGTAGCTGCTGTTCAAGTTTGAATCAACATAGTTGGTATCAGTATTCACTTTATCATTTCCAGTCGTACTAAATACATATCTTTTTCCTTTAGCGGCATTACCACTACCAGCATAATTAACATAAATATAAAAGTTCGGACTTGACGCCGCGCCATTTGCATTAATATAAGCAATTCCTGTCGGGGATAAGGATGTAGGCGTTAGAAAAGAGGGTTTACAAGCATCACCACTCATACCACTAGGATTACCCGTAAAGTTATTCGGGTCATCATTGGAGTAGCAAACTGCGATAATCGGACGATCATAACCATCATTCTTAGCGGTTACAAAGGCTACCGTCCAGCCATTTACTAAACCAAAATTAAGATACTGGTACTGAGCGGTAGAAGAAAACCCAGTTGTATCATTGTAGCTAGTTATTATCCCAGCTGAATCAAGGTTAAACTTTCTCATTCCACCATTAAATACCGCGTATAAATATTTAGAGGCACCAAACTCTCGGAAACGCACATCCTGATA
Organism: Burkholderiales bacterium; assembly: GCA_019744945.1. GTDB lineage: Bacteria > Pseudomonadota > Gammaproteobacteria > Burkholderiales > UBA11063 > Aquella. Next base: position 6,677 of record JAIETT010000227.1, on the reverse strand, counting down.
AACTTTACCAGCACCTGCAAAACTATTATCCTGTCGTTGACAGTTGCTCGGCATTGCATTAGCACCAACGACACAACGATAGATGTAAGAATTGCTACTCGAGTCAGTTGCCGCAATATACGCATATGGCACTGGACCTAAAGGTGTAACATCAAGATTAAATGAAGTCGGACTAGGCATCGGATCACCAGATACAGTTATCGTATTACCTGTTGAGTCTGTGCTTGGTGCTGTAATCTTAACGTAACAACTAGGTGTATTGCTACTTACCACACAGTTGCCTGATACTGGTGAGAAGCCAGCTGGAGCTGTTGCAGTATAAGTACTATTGCCAACATTGTACCCACCACTTAATGTATAAACAATATAAAAATCACTTTCTATCTTTACCGACGTTATCGTCGGAGTTCCATCAGACTCACTACTCATCACTGCAGTTACACTTGGTTGAGCGTAGACATTCACATACGCCGTACCTTGACCATTACTCCATGAACTTGGTACTCCTGTAATTGGTGTATTCGGACTGCGTTGATCTTTCCATGACATCCCCAAATTACTTAATAATAGGTTATTATTACCTACCGTATTCGGTAATAAGCTTAACACCACGTTACAGGTACCATTAATACTCAACGTTACATTGTTACAACCATTAGTCGTAACGCTATAGCCAGTTAAAGCACTACTATCCACAGTAAAACCACTCGCTGTGTAATCACCTGTGTTTTTATACGTTAGCGTAAACGCAGTTAATGTCGTTGATGACTCGATAGCAAATGGTGTTGACTCTTCAATACCGTTTCCACCTGATGCTGCAGGACTCAATGTAATTGAACTAATACTAGGATTAGCCGCTAATGGAGCAATTAAGGTTCCTTGCATCGGAATACCTAGAGTTGATGTTGGTGTAGCTGCTGGATATTGTAGGTAATTTACATTTAGGGTTTTAGTTTGTAAACCAGTTTGTTGTGCAGTAGGACCAAATCTAACCGTCATTAAACACGTTGCTCCAGGAGCTAGTGAACTTTTACCTGACCCACACTGTTCATTGGGTGGATTACTGTCTACAACTGTAAATATTGATGCAACTGGGCCTTGCAGACCACCATTCGTAATATTTGAAGCTGTACCGCTACCTGTATTCATGATAGTAAACACTTGGGTTTGACTTTCAACGTTATTAGCAACAATTGAATTGAAAGTATAAGGCAACGGCAATGGAGAAGTAACTTGTAATACTCCAACCACTTGCGTAGTCGAATAAGTTAGTCCAATACTTGATTGTGGCGCGGCAATACCATGATAACTATAATCAACCAATAAATTAGCCGTGCCTGAACTAGTAACTGTAGCATTCGTATAAGTCAAGGTTAAAGTACAGCTATCATTATGATTAGCTAAAACAGTTGTAACTACGTTATTGCTGATGCTACACGGTGTACCCGTAGTACCAGCACTCAAAGTAAAATATTCTGGTACGGTAAAAGTAAAGTTACTTTCGCTAACATTACCAGTATTTTTTAAGGTAAACTGACTGCTAAAGCTTGAACTTTCAGTATTACTCATAAACGTTGCAGTTGGATTATCGCCACTCGTTACGCTAACCCCTGCAATTGGATCAACTCCTGCATAGGTGTAATTCGCGATGGCTGAGCCGTTATTTGAACTAATCGTGAGATTACCCTGTCCAAAAGTTCCCGCAGGAGCACTTGATTTGATAATAAAATGACAGCTACTGCCTGTAGTATTTGCAGGAGTTAAACTTGTACCACAAGTATTTGAACCAGCAACTATTTCAAGTGGAGCGCTTGGAGTTGGGATCGTTAATCCAGTTACTGAACCATTGCCAATATTACTCAGTGTTACAACTTGAGATTCATAACTCGCATTGGCAGATAAGGCAAAATCAGTTGGCTGAACTACTAAGATACCTTGAGTACTAATACCTAAAGTAATAGGATTTAAAATTGTACCTTGATCAACAGGAACACCATTTTCCATGGTTTGCGCATAAAATTGATAACTAGTTGCACCAGCCGGAATTGTCAACAAGAAACTAACTACTGAACCATTGGCTAAATTAGTTAATCCATTACCACTGTTGCCAGATAGAACGCTAAAGTTAAGCTTTGTTCCACTTGCATTAGTTAAATTAATCGTATTGAACGCACCAGCCGTGGCTGAATTAACTACCCCAACAACGGACAATAAGGTATCACCGCTTTCACTAGCTGCAATGGTTGAGCTGTATAAAAATGTAATTCCGTTCGCACCTGAGTTAGTGTTAACTGGAACAGCAGTTAAACCAATATTTGCTGTCAAAGATAAGGTTGCCGCTTGTAAACCAATATCTGTTTTCAGACTACTCCAGATTTTTTTAACTGTGCTTTGACTAGCACTGCCATTTGGGGTTGCCGTTACAGTGAAACTCCCTGGATGTGAGCCTACTGCAATTTGAGCAGGGAAAGTACAGCTGGCACCAGCTGCAATGTTAACACATGGATTGTTAACACCATTTGCAACTGTAATTGTTGTACCTGTGTAATTGGTGGCACTTGGAACATCATAATATAAATTAGTTGCATTATATTGTGAGGTATTAGTCATGGTTAGATATGCAGTTACTGCAATTCCTGCTGGATATTGATTGGGTGCGGTTAAGCTAAGTGTTACATCGCCAGCTGGCGTTACGGCACAGCTGGCACAACTACCAGCCCCACCACAAGCCGACAAGGCGGCTGCACCAAGCACGGCAAGTGCTAGGTTGCGGAAAGTATTTTTAGTAAATAGTTTCATTCTCTACTTCTTTCTTAAAATTAGTGTTAATATGCCTCTATGTTTTCAATAAACACTCCATAATTACATGGGGCGTCACATATAAAAATATCATTAATACAAAAAATTAACTTTTGTATATTCTATTGTTGCACACAGTATAATACCGAGGTTATACTATTACAGCCAACCTGAAGACCAGAACCTGACAAATACCCTAGCCCCATTGGTGGAATCCCACCAGGTCCAAAAGTCATGAGTGCAGAAGGATTTCCATTATAAACCCATGTACCTGACGTTGCTGATGTCCAATTATTACAATTTCCATAAACCGTATCAACTACCCAAGCATTTGAATTATTGGCAAAACCATTTAACGCTGGAGTCGTAACCGAAGCATTTATAACATTTGTCAATGTGCTTGGTAAGATCGCACTTTCTGTGGCTGTAGCAATCGTCACTGAGGCATCAGAAGCCCTGACATAGGTAGCACCTGCTTGAATCACCCAATCACTTCCTCCAGGAATTCGATTCGGACCAGCAATCAACGCCTTGTAAATACCAGCATAACTATTTACTCCAGCGTAATGTTGACAAATTGCATCCCCACCTGCAAAACCATTGGTTACTGGTGGATTAGCATTTATCGGCGCGCTATTTGCTCCAAGCATCAAATCACCACCATACGAAAAGGAAGGTGTAACAAAAATACTACATGGATTACATGGTGTTCCAACATTAAAGTTACCACTAGTCGTTGGACTTGGTGTTACAGAACCAGTCGTGGTATAGCCGATAGCTTGACTCTCCGCCAGGCCGCCTGCATTCAATTTGATATAGCAAAGCTGTTGATTTTGTGACAAGCTACATGTAATTGGTGAATAAACACTCATTGCTGGCGTTCCACCTTGTGCATTAGCCAAATTAACGCCATAGCTCATGGCTGCAACATTATATCCGCCAGTTAACTGATAAACCACGTAGAAATCACTTTCGGCTTTAACTGAGCTAATTGGATTTGATCCGCTTGACTCATAACTCATGATGGCTGTAACTGATGGGGCTTGGTAAACAGTAATATTAATAATTTGCTCCATTACGCCATTGTTATCCCACTTAACATACATTGGTCCCACGCTACCTCTCTCATCTGTCCATGAAACAGGTAGAGTTTTCTCTAACGAAACGTTTGCATCACCAAAAGTAATAAGGCTACGCTGAATTACTACCGTACACGTTGCATTTTTCGCAAGTGGCGGTTGACTGTTACAACCATTAGAAATTAAACTATATGCAGGTGGTAAACTAGTGCTATCAATTACTAAGTTACTGGCCGCATAATTACCGATATTTTTATAGGTCAACGTTACCGTTAAATTACTATTGCTTGATTCAAAAGCAAATGCCGTTGCTGCTGATTCGCCGTTACCACCTAGCGCAGTCGGATTAAATGACACATTACTAACAATAATGTTTGCTGATAGTGCATTTAAAACCGTACCATTTAAATCAGTCGTTAACGGTAATGGAGTTGCTGCGGGGATTGACTCGTAGCTTACAGGCAAGTACTCTTTATAGGTATTAGCTTCGGCAGCTGTTGGACCAAAGCGTACTGTTACCTGACAAGTTGCACTAGGTGCTAATGACGTTATACTGCTACCACAATCATCAGCGGCTGATGGCTGAGATGGAATTACATTAAATACCGTTCCGCCACCTTGTAATACTGGATTTACCGTAACATTAGTCGCTGTGCCTGTTCCTATATTGGTATATACAAATACTTGCGATTCTGACATAACTTGGTTAGCACGGATATTTGGGAACGTATAGGGTAATTCTGGACTACTTACCTGAAGAATCGCACTCGCTTGCACCGTTTGATAGGTTAACGGAACTGAACTTTGCGGAGCGGGCGCATCATTAAACTTATAATTCACGAATAAACTAGCTGAACTTGAAGCTGTAACAGTAGCATTAGTATAAGTTAACGTAAGTGTACAGCTAGTCGCTTTAGCTAAAACTGTTGTTACGGTATTACCAGATAATGTACATGGTGTTCCACTTGTTCCAGCTACTAAAGTAAAGTATTGTGGAACAGTAAAGACAAAGTCACTTTCACTAACATTACCATCATTAGTAAGGGTTAGTTGGCTAGAAACGCTAGTACTTTCGGTATTAGCAACAAAATTTAATGTCGGGCTGGTGATTGATATTCCTGCAACTGGATCAACGCCAGCATAGTGTACTTGAGCTGAAACAGGAACGTTACTGCTACTACCGTTGTTATAGCTCGCTGTAAATCCTACATCATCACTAAACCCAGGCTCAGCATGTGAACCAAGCACATAGGTACAACTAGCTCCAGCTGCCAATGAACTTCCACAATTGCTACTAATCATATAAAGAGGACTATCTGGTGTCGGAATAGTTAAACTATTCACCGCTCCATTACCAATATTTGTAAACGTAACTATTTGCGATTCATTATTCGGAGCAGTTAAGCTAAAATTCGTTGGCTGAATTACCAAAACTCCAGCCGTTGCTGAACCTACACTAACAGGCCAAGCTGTTGTTCCCTGATCGACAGTGGCTCCATTTTCAGCTGTTTGTGCATAAAAATTAAACGTGCTATTTAATGCACTTGAAGGAATCTTCAACAAGAACGTAACTAATGAATTTACGCCTAAATTGGTGGCGCCTTGACCGCTATTACCAGAAAGAACTGAGAAACTCAAAGGATTTCCATTTTGATCAGTCAAATTAATCGTATTAAACGCACCAGCCGTGGCTGAATTAACTACCCCAACAACTGACAGCAATGTATCACCGCTGTCACTAGCTGCAATGGTTGAGCTGTATAAAAACGTAATTCCGTTCGCACCTGAGTTAGGATTCTCTGAAACATTGGTTAAACCAATATTTGCTGTCAACGATAGCGTTCCAGCTTGTAAACCAAGATCTGATTTAAGACTATTCCATAATTTTTTAACTGTACTTTGACCAGCAATACCATTAGGCGTTGCAGTAACCGTAAAACTACCAGTCTGTGCATTAGCAGCAATAGTTACAGGGAAAGTACAGCTGGTTTGAGCGGGAATTGACAAACATGGATTACCTGCACCGTTGACAACTGTAATTGCCACATGTGTGTGATTAGTTTCATCTGGAATTGCATAATACAAATTAGTTGCATTCACATTTGATGTATTGCTCATAGTCAAATAAGCCGTAATTGGAGTTGTTAAGCCGGCTGGATATTGATTGGGCGCAGTTAAAGTAAGTGTTACATCACCAGCGGGTGTTACAGGTGCACAGCTGGCACAACTACCTGCTCCACCGCAAGCCGACAAGGCGGCTGCACTAAGCACGGCAAGCGCTAGGTTGCGGAAAGTATTTTTAGTAAATAGTTTCATGATTAGATTCTCTTGAAAAAAGTGGATAAGCTTTGATTTATCAGTATTGGTAGCAACCAATAAGAGACATAATAATCAGCAGGTTAGCGTAATAAACTGCTGATTATTTAATTTTAATTGACTTAGAAATTGTATTGAGTACCAAAGGTAACGATGTTGATTCCACCGTTCATGGTATTACTAAACGGGATGAAAGCATAATCTTCAATCCGTAAATCAAAATGTTTGCTCAGTGCAAATGAACCACCGAGACCAACTAAGCCTGTGGCATAATTTGCATTATATTGACCAGCACATAACCAGCTTGGCGTGCCTGATGCTGTACCGCTCCAGCCATCAATCCCATAACCAACCCCAGCACGACCGTATAATGAAAACACATCCGATAAAGGTAAGGTTCCTTTAACCGCTACATCAAAAATATTTGACGTTGCGGTTGCACCGAATTGACTACTTGCCAAAACATTATAGCCACCCTCAAGT
>JAIETT010000313.1 GCA_019744945.1 Burkholderiales bacterium | reverse complement strand
AAATGCAGTTTATTAAAACCACTCGAATTAAACTAGTTGTTATTAAGCTTGATTTTAGATTTAATTTTATAAGCTTTTTGAGATTACTTCCTGCTGTAGAGCGTAGTAAGGTTTTGAGCTATAGACAAACTGAAGATCAGCTCCGCGCATTTGCCTCGAGTTTATTAAAATATTACTATTTGGCCAAGTGTTTAAATCTAAGCCCCTCACAAATTAAAATCAATTATACTCCAGCTGGTAAGCCTTATTTGGATCTGCTCGGATGTAAGCTTAAATTTAATATTTCACATAGTGGTGAGTATGTAATTATGGCAATTGCGGATGATTTAGAAATTGGGATTGATGTCGAGGCAATTGATTCAGCATTCAGTTATCAGGATGTGATGGAGCTGGTTTTTAGTTCATCTGAAACTGCACAAATCAAAAACTTAACTGACTTTTACCATCTGTTTGGAAAAAAAGAAGCCTATTTAAAGGCTCTTGGGGTTGGCTTTGGCTCTGAATTAATAGCAACTCCAGCGTTGAATTTAGATTTATATCAACATGGAGTTATCGATGAATTCAAACGTTATTATTTAGTCAGTAATATTAATCTAAATAAATATATAGTTAATCTTTGTGTTATAGAAGATCAACCGAACGCTTCTCGCGCTAGATGAATATTGGTGCGTTTTAAACTTAATGAGTTGCTTAAGTTTTCAAGGAACAAGAATATAAATGAACATTGATTTACTTGATAAAATAGATTATAACAAAATAGTTTATGATTGGAATCAGACGGATAAAGCTTATCCCAAAGATAAGACTATTCAGCAACTTTTTGAAGAGCAAGTACAGCGAACGCCAGATAACATTGCCGTGGTGTTTGAAGAGCAAAGTCTAACTTATCAAGAGTTAAATATTCGCGCAAACCAGTTGGCACATAAGATCCGCAATAGTTATAAACAGCAAACTGACACAGAACTCCATCCAGATACATTAATAGCCTTGTGTTTAGATCGTAGTCTAGAAATGATTGTTGCAATTCTAGCTGTGCTTAAGGCTGGTGGAGCGTATGTTCCGTTGGATCCAGAATATCCAGACGAGCGTATAGCTTATATTTTACAAGATACTCAAGCAAAATTGTTGTTAACGCAAAGTCGACATTTAGCTAAATTAAATCAGATGCTAAATGCAGAAGCTATAGAATCTTTTAATTGTATTAATAGCATTGTAATGACGGTGAATGCAGAAATTCATGATGAATCTGGTAATAATACGTTACATAACGAGGCATCTTCAAAAGTTATGTTGCTAGACATAACCAACTACTCAAGTTATCAAGATGAAGGAGATTTGGAACTTGGTGTAACAAGCAAATCAGATAACCTTGCGTATGTTATGTATACTAGTGGTACAACTGGTATGCCTAAGGGGGTGATGATTGAACATAGAAGTGTATGTAACCTACTTGATTCGTTAATGCCAGTATATGATTTATCAAGTGATGATAAAGTGGCTGAGTTTACATCTTATGTATTTGATGTATCTGTATCAGAGATATTTATTACTTTGATCCAAGGCGCTATTCTACATGTACTTGCAAATGAGACTCGTAAAAACTCTGAGTTAATGAGTAACTATTTAAAGCAAAATGGTATTACATATTGTTACGTACCGCCAGTGTTATTAGCGCAATTAGCCCAAATTAATTATCCATTATTAAAATCTGTCATATACGCAGGTGAGCCATGTAATAAATTGGTAGCAAAATATTGGAGCAGTTGTTTACAGTTACATAATATTTATGGTCCAACTGAAGTAACAATTTATGCAACACATAAACAAGTAATCAATTCAGAAGTTGAGCAAATAGGAAGACCACTTCCAAATACAAAAGTATATGTATTGGACGCTGATCTTCAAATAGTTCCAATTGGCGTAATTAGTGAACTCTATATTGCTGGTGCAGGATTAGCGCGTGGTTATCTGAATAATCCAGAATTAACCGCGGAACGCTTTATTCCGAATCCATTTGCAACAGAGTCGGATATTGCGAATGGTTATACGCGGATGTACAAAACTGGAGACTTGGTGCGCTGGCTACCAGATGGTAATTTAGAGTATATAGGACGGAATGATTTCCAAGTGCAGATTCGCGGCTTTAGAATAGAACTCGGCGAAATTGAAGAGCAGTTATTGCGAATTCCTCAGATTCGTCAGGCGTGCGTGGTTGCAAAAACTAAGGTAGAGACAAATCAACAATATTTAGCAGCATATTATGTGTTAAATAAAGAAGTAAGCCATGGTGAATATTTAGCTGACGAAGAAATTCTGGATAAACTTGGTTTAGTTTTACCTGATTATATGTTGCCAAGCGTGATCATGGAATTAGATTCATTGCCGTTGACAATTAGTGGTAAGTTAGATCGACGAGCACTACCTGATGTTGAGTTTACGAATACGAGCAATTATGTAGCCCCGGAGAGTGAATTAGAGCAAACGATTGCACAAATTTGGTGTGAAGTTCTTGGCTTAGAGAAAGTTGGGATTCATGATGATTTCTTTAGGTGCGGTGGCAATTCAATTCTAGCCATTCGTTTAGTTCATCAAATGAGTCAAGTCTTAGATTTACACCTCGCCGTTGTAGATATCTTTAAACATAAAACCATTCAAAGTTTTATAAAGCATCTAGAAAGTACTACTACATCGCAGCAATATATTGTAATGTCTCCAGTGTCTTTGGAACATTATCCACTCTCTTTTGCACAAGGGCGCTTGTGGTTTATTGAACAATATGAAGCAGGTACTAACGCTTATCATATACCCATGTTAATTGAATTAGCTATGAATGTTAATGTTGATATTCTAAAGCAAAGTATTCAGGCGATTGTTGCGCGTCATGAGATATTAAGAACTATCTTTGTTAAAAATAGCGATGGTAATTATTATCAAAAGGTACAAACTGCTGAGTTAGAAATTAGCGAATATAATTTCAATGACAACAATGTTTCGATCAATTTTGAACAGCAACTTGATTTAGATGTGAATACACCATTTGAATTAACCACTAGCTACCCAATTCGGGTTAATATTTATCAGGTTAAAAACGATTGTGTTATAGGTAATAATAACGTTATAGTTAAAAGTCAACTACAACAACCGAGACATTTACTTTTGATTAATGTGCATCACATTGCGAGTGATGGTTGGTCAATGGATATATTGGTTAAAGAAATTTATGCCTATTATGATTACTTTAGCCGTCCTAAGACGAAGCTAAGTTTGCCTCATTTAACTATCCAGTATAAAGATTTTGCTTATTGGCAAAGAAATTATTTGAGTGGGAATATTCTTCAACAGCAATTAAATTATTGGCAACAGCAATTAGCTGATTATGAACCTTTAGTGCTGCCAACGGATAAAGTACGACCAGCACTGGTTGATTACAGCGGTAAGAGCATTAGATTTAGTCTAGATGCGGAATGTTCCGCAAAACTTAGACTAGCCGCCAGAGCTCAAAATTGCTCTTTGTATAGTGTATTATTGAGTGGGTTTTATGTTTTACTAAGTAAGTACAGCAATCAGGATGATATCGTAATCGGAACTCCGTTTGCTAATCGTCACTATAATCAAATTGAGAATTTAATCGGTTTTTTTGTGAATACTTTGGTGTTAAGAGCAAAAGTTAATCCTGATGATTCAATCACTGATTTAATTCAACAGGTTCATCATGAGCTAATCTATGCTCAAGGGCATCAAGATTTACCTTTTGAGAAACTAGTTGACCACCTCAATGTTGAAAAGGATCTATCGCGAAATCCAATTTTTCAAGTTACGTTTGGTGTACAGTATTTTGGGAAACTAGATGCTCAGCAACAACTTTTTAAAGTAGCAGATATTCAGGATTTAAATTATAACGTTGCTAAATTTGATTTAGAATGTTTTATGGACGATTCAGAAAGCATAATTAGTGGGTTCTTTAAATATGCAACAGCGCTTTATGAAGAGTCAACAATAGAACGGATGATAGCGCATTATCAATTAGTGCTTCAACAATTAGCCGATGAAGTATCGCAAACGTTTGATCATAAACAACATAGTCAGCAGCGTAAACTTAAAGATTATCAATTGCTCAATCAAGCAGAATACCAACAAATAGTTTATGACTGGAATCAAACGGATAAATCTTATCCCGAAGATAAAACTATTCACCAACTTTTTGAAGAGCAAGTGTTACGAACACCAGATAACATTGCAGTAGTATTTGAAGAGCAAAGTTTAACGTATTATGAACTAAATTGTAGAGCAAACCAACTAGCACATAAGATACGCAATAGTTACAGACAGCAAACTAGCACAGAACTAAGGCCCGACACATTAATAGCTTTATGTTTAGATCGTAGTCTTGAGATGATCGTTGCCATCTTAGCAGTGCTTAAGGCTGGTGGCGCGTATGTTCCATTGGATCCAGAATATCCAGATGAGCGTATAATTTATATCCTACAAGATACTCAAACGAAATTAGTGCTGACTCAAACTCAGTATATCGATAAATTAAATCAGATAATTAATCCTGTCATTTATGCAGATACTTCTGTCATTCCTGCGGAGGCAGGAATCAACGCCTTAAATGAAGATAATGATACGCTTCAAAATGTAGCATTACTAGACATCGCCGACTATGCCAACTACCAGAATGAATTAAACACAACTCTAGAGATCAACACCAAGTCCAATAATCTGGCATATGTGATTTATACCAGTGGAACTACTGGTAGACCTAAGGGTGTGATGATTGAACATAATGGTGTTGTAAACGTAATAACATTTATACTTAAAAAGTATGAGATTCAATCATTAGAAAAAATTCTTTTGTTTGCAAATTATGTGTTTGATGCATCAGTAGAGCAAATATTTTTAGCTATATTATCGAGTAATGAATTAGTAGTTGTAGATTACGAACTTATCCAAAATCCAGCTAAGCTACAAGAGTTAATAAGTTTCTATGGAATTAGCCATTTACATACGACACCAAGTTATTTGGAACTATTAGAGTTTAGTAATACTACAAGTTTAAAGCGAATAATTGCTGGAGGAGATTATGTATCTGAGCAACTGTATAATAAATTACTAGAGAGTAATCGAACACTAATAAATGAGTATGGCCCTACAGAAACAACAATAACAGCAACGGTTTCAATTAATAATTTTAGCATAGGTAATCAACTGGATAATACAAGGGTCTATGTCCTAGACCAGACCCACACTCCAGTTCCAATCGGTGTAATTGGTGAGCTCTATATTGCAGGAGCAGGACTAGCACGTGGTTATCTGAATAATCCAGAATTAACCGCGGGACGATTTATTTTTAATCCATTTGCAACAGAGTCTGATCTGGCGAATGGTTATACGCGGATGTATAAAACAGGAGACTTGGTGCGCTGGCTACCAGATGGTAATTTAGAGTATATTGGACGGAATGATTTTCAGGTTAAAATTCGCGGCTTTAGAATAGAACTCGGCGAAATTGAAGAGCAGTTATTGCGAATTCCTCAGATTAGACAGGCATGTGTAATTGCTAAAACAAAAACCGAGACGAATCAACAATATTTGGTCGCATACTATGTGTTAGCGCCAGAATTAAATAGTGGTGATTGTTTATCAGCTGATCAAATTTTAGTTCAACTGAGTTTAGTATTACCTGATTATATGTTGCCGAGCGTTCTAATGGAGTTAGCGTTATTGCCGTTAACTATTAATGGTAAGTTGGATCGACGTGCTTTACCTGATATTGAGTTTACGAATACGAGTAATTATGTAGCCCCGGAGAGTGAATTAGAGCAAATGATTGCACAAATTTGGTGTGAAGTTCTTGGCTTAGAGAAAGTTGGTATTCATGATGATTTCTTTAAGTTAGGTGGTCATAGTTTAAATTCGATCCAATTAGTAATGAGAATTAGGCAAGAGTTAAATTTAGATTTAAGGGTTGCGGATATTTTTATTAAACCTACGATTGCTAAATTATTAACTAATTCACGAAGTTTAATTCAAGAATTAGATAATTGCTATTATATTGACTCAAATAGAATGAATCAAGATAATGTAGTTATGGTTTTTATACCTGGCTTTGATAATGAGTTTGAGTTAACCTATATAAATTTAGTTCATGAATTACATAAGTGTCGTGGCAATATGAGTTTTTATCTGTTAAAGGCTAATGGTGAAGAACTTGGTGACGTCATTATGCAGGCGGATCATTACATCAATCAACTTGAGACGTTAAATCTTTTTGGGCGTAGGCTAATTTTATGTGGTTTTTCATCTGGTGGTGTGATTGCTTATTTTATGGCTAAACAGCTATCAAAAACTGTTAAAAAATTAATTTTATTTGATAGTTATTTTTATAAAATGAGTTATTATGATAAATTTAAAAATATTGTACGTTCTAGCTTAAATATGAGTATTTATGCTATTCCTAATTGGAAAGATGATTTACCAATTATAAACACGCCTATTTTATATTTTCGTTCTGCGAATGAGCGAGCTAAATTATTGACTGAGGTTAAATATTATCATTTGCGACAGCTGAAATCAAATCTAGAATATTACATTGATAAGTACATTATACACGCATATAGACTGTTTTATAAATTGCCAAATGGTTTAACAAAACAGATGAAAATTAAAAAAATTCACGCTATAAATGCATATCATTATGGCTCAGATGGAATTTTAACTGCAAAATACGTACCAAAAATTGTTCAATTAATCCAAGATGACATTAAAGATATTTAGATGAGTCAAATTTTGTGTTTGGTGTAAGCTTATTGATATGGTTTATATTTATGGTATATTTGTTTAAAATGAGCAACGCTTTCTGTTGAGGCAGGAATATCAAAGTGCAGATATGCAAAGCTGACACATAACGTAACGTTAGTACCAATAGTAGCCTGCGTTTTTAACTTGGTGTAGATCATGGAATTAGTCGATTATTAACCTCAGCAAAGCAACGAAAGTTATTGATTTTTGCATCTCACACTTGAACTAAGGTTGAGTTCATGCTGAATCTTAAAATATATCTTGCCAGATAACTGATTTAGATGTTAAAATTCGTCCCTCATGCCGAAGTTGGTCGCGACTTGGCAGACTTTAATAGAAATAAAAGGAATAAAAATATGTCATTTGCAAAATTAATCGCTGAAATCCGTAACGAACACGAGCAAGGTCGAGGAGCGAGCCGCCGCCTACGTCGTGATGGTAAAGTTCCAGCTATCGTTTATGGTGCACACGCTGATGCGGTTGCCGTAAAATTTGATCACAATACAATTTTCCACGCCTTAAAAAAAGAAGCGTTCCATACTTCAGTTTTAGATGTAGAAATTAATGGTAAATCTGAACAAGTAGTTTTACGTGATTTTCATTTTCACGCATTCCGTCCAGAAGTATTGCATTTAGACTTACAACGTGTATCTGCTACTGAAGAAATTCATATGAGCATTCCATTGCACTTTGTTAATGAAGATACTTCAGTTGCGGTTAAAACTCAAGGTGCTCACATTACTCATGTGGCAACAGACGTTGAAGTTCGTGCTTTGGCAAGTAACTTACCACAATTTATTGAAATCGATTTGGCTCAGTTCCAAGCTGGTCAATCATTGCATTTATCAGATTTAGTTTTACCTGCTGGTGTTCGTTTAGAAAAATTATTACGTGGCGAAGATGCTGTGTTAGTAATTGCCGCTGGTATTGCTGAAGTTGCAGATGTTGAGTTTGTTGCTCCATCAGATGTACCTGCAGAAAAAGGTACGACTGCTGAGTAATCTCACCAGTTCTTAAAGGCCTAGGTTTCACAACCTAGGTTTTTTTATAGGTATTGTTATGATAAAATTAATTGTTGGTTTGGGGAATCCTGGGCGAGATTACAGCGCGACGCGGCATAATGCTGGGTTTTGGTTAGTTGATCAATTAGCGCGTAAATTGGGTGCGAATCTCATTCTTGAGGGTAAATATTTTGCTGAAGTAGCTAAAGTAAAAGTTGCAGGCAATGATCTATGGTTATTAAAACCACAAACCTATATGAATCTATCGGGTAAAGCCGTGCAAACATTAGCTAATTTTTATAAGATTCAACCTGAAGAAATTTTGGTGGTGCATGATGAACTTGATTTTACACCCGGGACGACTAAGCTTAAGCAAGGTGGTGGCAATGGTGGACATAATGGTCTTAAAGATATTGATCGGGTAATTGGTAAAAATTATTGGCGGGTGCGAATTGGAATCGGACATCCTGGTGATGCAAGTAAAGTTGCGGGGTATGTTCTTAGTAAGCCTTCATTAGATGATTTAATTGAAATTGAACGTAATCTGGATAAAGTTCTTAGCGTAAGTGATGAGTTAATTGCGGGTAATTTTGCAAGTGCCCAGAAAATTTTGCATACTAAATAAATTGGAAATAAAAATGAATAAATTACTATTGCTATTAACTAGTGGCTTTATTGTGACTGCTTCTGCGAGTGAAATAACTGGTTCGCAAAATTGTATTACTCATGGTGGGGTAATTGAATCAATGGCGGCGACTTATAAGACGGAGAGCTTTGTGTTTTTTGCGCCAGAAGCTAATGTGTGTAAGTTAAATAATAGTATCGTGGGTGTTGATACTTTATCCACTAAAGCAACTATAGCTGCAACATACTTGAGTAAACTAAATAAGAAATCTATGTCTGAAATATCTGCAGCTATGGCTAAATTACCAAATTATTCACCAGGGGCTAATCAATCATCTTATCTTTGTCAATTATTGAATGGACAGGAAAATACGTACAAAGATGCAATAGGGGAAGCTAATGTTTGTTATTTTAGTGATTTATCTTCAATAGATAGTTGGACATTATTATATACTGCAAATAATGAAGAGTCTCAAATTAAGCAAATTATTCAATCAAAAATATTAACCAAACAATTACCATATATTAAATAATTTAGGCAAAGTAGAGTGCTTTAATAATGTATTTAACTGTCATGACTTATTAAAATATTGAACGGTAAGTTGTGATAGTTACGTTTGTTTTCTCTATGAAAGGAATCTCGTGGCTGAACAATTAATTATATCATCAGGTAGTAAAGAACAAAAATATCAAGATTTATTGCCGCAAATAGAAGCACTGGTTCGTCAAGAAAGTAATTGGATTGCTAATTTGGCGAACGTTTGTGCTGCGTTAACGATGACATTTGACTGGTTATGGGTTGGGTTTTACGTTGTGCGTGATGAACAATTAGTTTTGGGTCCATTTCAAGGACCATTGGCATGTAGCCGAATTCAATATGGTCAAGGAGTTTGCGGAGTAGCGTGGCAAACTGAACAAACTCAAGTGGTTAAAAATGTTGAAGAATTTGCAGGGCATATTGCCTGTAGTTCATTGGCTAAATCAGAAATTGTGATACCTATTCATAATCCAGCGCGCAAAGTGATTGGCGTTTTAGATATTGATAGTAGTGAATATGCGGCTTTTGATGAAGTCGATCAACACTTTTTGGAGCAATTAATTTCTATTTTGCAGCGAACTAAATTTAGTGTTGAATTAGCGGTTTATTGTGATGTATTTCCCTGAGATTAAGTTAAAAGGTTGTTGTTTTGTCAGAACAAAGTCGGTTTAAATTCATATTTTTTATTGTTGTAACTAGCTCGATTGGTCAAATTGCCGCCGAAGTTTATATTCCATCGCTACCTTACATTAGTCGGGACTTTCAGGTAAGTAGCTCATTAACGCAGTTATCCATCGCGGTGTTTTTGTTCGGGATGTCCTTACCTGGGATTTTATTTGGCTATATTTCGGATTTTTTTGGGCGGCGTAAGATTCTTTTAATTGCCACAACGCTAAGTAGCATTGGAACCTTGTTATGTCTAATGGCTCCAAATATTTACGTATTAATTCTTGGGCGTTTTATTCAAGGATTAGGTTTTAGTGGAGTTGGGAGTTTGAGCCGTGCTATTTTGCGTGATCGTATGAGCGGGGTTGAGCTTGCGCGTTATGTCTCATATTTGGCGATGATAACTGTATTAGCGATTGATATTTCACCATTTATTGGTGGGTTCTTGCAAGAGTATTTTGGTTGGCGGCCAATTTTTGCGCTGCTTTTGGCGTATAATTTACTTGCAATTTATTTGAGTTATCAATTTAAAGATAATCTTGGCACCTTACTAAATTCACACCTGCGCTTAAATCGGATTTTACACATTGCTTGGGAA
This sequence comes from Burkholderiales bacterium, assembly GCA_019744945.1. Lineage (GTDB taxonomy): Bacteria > Pseudomonadota > Gammaproteobacteria > Burkholderiales > UBA11063 > Aquella. Next base: position 7,210 of record JAIETT010000313.1, on the reverse strand, counting down.
AGCTTGCGTGAACCTTTATTCTTTAAGTATAATTTACTTGCCGCGTTAACTTATGCGGCGGTAATGGCTTTGCTAACCGTGGCAAGTTTTTTGTTTGAGCATGGTTTGGGTCTTTCACCAGCGGAGTTTGGTGCAACGATGTTGGGTTTATCATTTGTTTATATGTTTGGCGCGTTTGCAAATGGTAAATTATTACATTATTTTACCATGGCGCAATTAGTCCGCAATGGTATCGTAGTGATGTGGTTAAGTTGTATCTTTTTGATTGTTGACACATTATTTTTTAGCCTAAGCTATTGGGGGCTAGTGAGCTTTATTGCTTTATTGTGGCTGGGTTGTTCGGCTTTATTTGCCAATAATAGTTCAATTGCGTTTAGTGTCATTAATAAGAATATTGGTGTATCTTCGGCGTTATTTAATACCGTTCAAATTTTATTTGCTGCTATCGTTACTGCTGCAATTAGCGCTTTTTCAGCGTACAGCACCGTTCCTTTGAGCGTATTTATGGTTGGAATTTGTCTTGGTCTAACTGCGTTATTTAATTGGAAAATTCAGTCAAAAGAAGGTATTAAGCTTTAATCGGTTGGAGTGATTTTAGGACTGTGACAAAGATATATTTCAGTGATTTAAAAAATACTCTTGAAATAGTCTATTTTACGCCTATATACTAAGTGTTAAACTAATTTTATTAATAATTAATTTTGAGGAGCTAATTTTATGGCAACACTTAAGCCTTTACATGATCGTGTAGTTGTTGAACGCGTTGAAGCAGAAGAAAAAACTGCATCAGGTATCGTATTACCAGGTGCCGCTGCAGAAAAACCTGATATGGGTGTGGTAGTTGCAATTGGCGAGGGTAAATTATTAGATAATGGCGTGCGTCATCCTTTATGCGTTAAAGTTGGCGATAAAATCTTATTTGGTAAATACTCTGGGCAAGTCGTAAAACTAAATGGTAAAGACTTATTAGTTATGCGTGAAGATGATATTCTGGCAATTGTAGCCTAGTTTATCAAGATTAAATTTAATCGTATGAAATTAATTTATTTAAGGAATTATTAAATATGTCAGCAAAAGAAGTAAAATTTGGAATTGACGCCCGTGAAAAAATGGTGCGTGGTATAAACGTTCTTGCCGATGCGGTAAAAGTAACTTTAGGTCCAAAAGGACGCAATGTCGTTTTAGATCGTTCATATGGTGCGCCATTAGTTACTAAAGATGGAGTTACGGTTGCCAAAGAAATCGAATTAAAAGATAAGTTTGAAAACATGGGCGCGCAAATGGTTAAAGAAGTTGCTTCAAAAACCGCCGATGTGGCTGGTGATGGTACAACTACTGCAACAGTATTAGCCCAAGCGATTGTCCGTGAAGGTATGAAATACGTTGCTGCGGGTATGAATCCAATGGATTTAAAACGTGGTATTGATAAAGCGGTTGAACGCTTAGTTGCTGAATTAAAAAGCATTGCTAAACCATGTACTACAACTAAAGAAATTGCGCAAGTGGGCTCAATTTCGGCTAATTCAGACACTGAAATTGGTGAAATTATTGCTGAAGCAATGGAACGCGTTGGTAAAGAGGGGGTGATTACCGTTGAAGATGCTAGCGGTTTAAGCAATGAGCTTGATATCGTTGAAGGTATGCAATTTGACCGTGGTTACTTATCACCATATTTTATTAATAATGCAGATAAACAAATGGCGGTTTTAGAAACTCCATTTATTTTGTTAGTGGATAAAAAAATCTCTAATATTCGTGATTTATTACCAGTCTTAGAACAAGTTGCTAAAGCTGGTCGTCCATTGTTGATTATTGCTGAAGATGTTGAGGGCGAGGCTCTAGCTACATTAGTGGTAAATAATATGCGTGGTATTTTAAAAGTTGTTGCGGTTAAGGCACCTGGTTTTGGCGATCGTCGTAAAGCAATGTTGGAAGATATCGCGGTTTTAACTGGTGCTACTGTAATTGCTGAAGAAGTTGGTTTTTCATTAGAAAAAGCCGAATTAGCTCAATTGGGTCAAGCTAAACGGGTTGAAATTGGTAAAGAAAACACTACGATCATTGATGGTGCTGGTGATGAAAATATTATCAAATCACGTGTGGAACAAATTCGTAAACAAGTGGCAGATTCTACTTCAGATTATGACAAAGAAAAATTACAAGAACGCGTGGCTAAATTAGCTGGTGGTGTTGCGGTAATTAAAGTTGGTGCAGCTACTGAAGTTGAAATGAAAGAAAAGAAAGCCCGCGTTGAAGATGCATTGCACGCGACTCGTGCTGCAGTTGAAGAGGGTGTGGTTGCTGGTGGTGGTGTTGCGTTACTTCGTGCGCGCAGCGTAATTCAAGACTTAGCTGGCATTAATGCTGATCAAGACGCTGGGATTAAAATTGTACTTAAAGCCATTGAAGCACCGTTACGTCAAATTGTGGCTAACTGTGGTGAAGAGCCATCTGTTGTAATCAACAAAGTCCTTGAAGGTAAAGATGCGTTTGGTTACAATGCTGGTAATGGTGAATTTGGTAATATGATTGAAATGGGTGTCTTAGATCCTGCTAAAGTTACGCGTGCTGCATTACAACATGCGGCATCAGTAGCGGGTTTAATTTTGACTACCGATTGCATGATTGCTGACTTGCCAAAAGATGATGCACCAGTTGCTGCTGGTGGTGGCATGGGTGATATGGGTGGTATGTACTAGTTTTAAACTAGTGTTACCTAAGTAAAGAAAGCTCTTGGTTTAAAATACCAAGGGCTTGTTTATTAAATGTAGGCTACGAATCTGCTTAATATTGTTGGTATTTCATGGCGAATATTAAAGTATATGTTGTGGTTGTTTAATTCTGCTAATTATTCGATTCAATATATGTGGTTTTATTGCCTGTAAGCTAAACTTGATCAATTTTCTGTGGTTGTGTATAACATATTGTTGTTGTTATGTAAATTTATTTTGCACCATCGATTAAATGTTATGAAATAAAAATAGTCCGTAAAAAAGATTGAATAGCTATCCAATCTTAAAGGTTTTTATTGTATAATAACACTGCATTAGCTCTAGAAATAGAGCTAAATTGTATTTAATATTTATGCATTTCGATCTTTGATTAATATTTTAAGCTTTTTAAGGAAAAAGTTCATGGCTGCAAAATCTACTGGTTCGGGTTTAAACGTTAAAGATTTAACGTTTTTTGCACTTTTCTCATTGACCTTTGGTTCAATGATGGGAAGTGGGGTGTTTGACATCCCACAAAATATTGCTAATCGTTCTGGTGCAGTTGCAGTTGTTTTGCATTGGTTTATCGTTGCCGCTGGCATGATTGCGTTGGCTTGGTCTTTCGTCTATATTAGTAATAAACGCCCAGATATTAAAAGTGGTATTTATGGTTATGCCAAATTTGGTTTTGGGGATTACGTCGGATTTACATCGGCATGGGGATATTATCTGAATGCCTTATTGGGCAATGCTAGTTATTTGATCTATATCTTTGCCACGTTGGGTAACTTTTTTCCTGTTTTCGGGCATGGACCTACCGCTGGTGCTACTTTTCCCGCATTTTTAAGTGAGTCATTATTAATTTGGATTGTAATGGCATTGATTATTCGTGGAGTAAAAGAAGCTTCAATCGTTAATATAATGATTACAACCGTAAAATTAATGGCGTTGGCTTCATTGATTTTAGTCTTTATTTATGGATTTAAAACCGAAATATTTGCAAAAAATATGGCAACCCATGATCTTCATTTGGGTAGCATGTTTGAGCAAATAAAAGCCACCATGTTAGTTACGGTTTGGGACTTTCTTGGAATTGAAGCAGCCTGTATTTACGCGATTTATGCTAAATCAATGAAAGATGTTGGGCGCGCAACAATGTTAGCCGTGATTGTAGTTCTAATTATCGATACTTTGCTTTCGGTTCTACCGTTTGGGATTATGCCAACGGCATCGGTTCAAGCATTATCGACACCATCAACAGCAGGGGTTATGGCAACAGTGATTGGTCCAATTAGTGCCAATATAGTTCGTTTTGCGGTGTTAATCTGTGTGGTGGGTGCGTTGCTGGCTTGGAATATGCTAGCAACCAATATTTTGTTTTTATCGGCTTCAGATCGTACCATGCCTAAATTTTTAACTAAAATTAATAGTCGTGGGGTGCCGATAAACGCCGCACTGATGGCTGGGGTTACGTTACAGATTATGATGATTTGTGCTTATTTTAGTCAAGCCGTTTATCTTAATATGATCATGATTGCCACGAGCTTAGTTTTAGTGCCATACTTATTAGCTGCGATGTTTGCAATAAAACTGATTCTGACCGATAAGAAAATTTATACTTATGAATTAATTAAGGGCTCATTATCGGTTACTTATGCGGTGTGGATGATCTATGCGGGTGGTTTAAAATATTTAGCAATTTCAACATTAATGTATTTGTTGGGGATTGTTTTATTTTACAAAGCCAGAAAAGAAGATAATCGTAAAATGTTTGAGAATAAGTTTGAAATATTGCTTTGCTCGACCATTGTAATTCTAGCTGTTGCCTGTGGTTATTGCTGGTATACAGGAATTTTAGTCTTAGATTAACTGTATTCCTTGTATGCATAAAAAGCTGGGTATCAATAAATATCCAGCTTTTCAAATGGTAGTGATAGACAAATTAACTGTATTGCTATTAGATGAATTTAGGACGGCGGAATGCTTCAGCATTTAAATTTAATCAGAGAGTTAACAGCAAATGCTTAGATTAATTACAAACGGTTAAGTTAAACTTGTTTCTTGGGTTATGTCTTTAGCTCCATGTATTACAAAGGTTGTAGTGAACTCTGTCAGCAACCATAGGTTACCTAGAAATAATTAAAATACTCCAAAACTAGTACATTTTAGCCGAGATAAATTAAGGCTAAATTCAATTCATAACTAAAAATCATGAGATAACTATAAACAATCTGTCTAATTCAGCTAAAATATTGCTCTGTTAAGATTATTCTAACGAAAGAACTCATGTTAAACATCAAAAATCTCTCTTTGGCCTACGGTCCAAAAGTCCTCATTGAAGAGGCAAATATTCAACTCTATAAAGGTCAAATAACTGGTTTAGTTGGACAAAATGGTACTGGTAAAACTTCTATTTTTAAATTAATTCTCGGAGAAAATCAACCTGAAAGCGGTGATTGCGAATTACCTGCCGATACTTTAATTAGCTATATTGAGCAGGAAATTGAAAACGTAACTCAAGAATTGATTGAATATGTGTTAATGGCGCATAATATTTATGCTGAAGATCATAGCGATTTACCTGAGTATTATCAACTCCGTCCGAATGCCGAAAAATTATTGATGAATTTAGGTTTTAAGCTTGAAGAGCTGAATCAACCCTTGCGTGAATTCTCGGGTGGTTGGCAAATGCGGGCTAATTTAGCGAAAGCGTTATTCTGTCCTAGTGATTTATTATTACTTGATGAACCAACCAATCACTTGGATATTGAAACCGTGTTGTGGCTCGAAACTTGGTTAAAGCGCTATCAAGGTTTAGCTATTATTATTTCGCATGATCGTGAATTTTTGGATAATGTTACTAATCAAACCGTGCATGTTGCGAATAAACAATTAACCTTATACGGTGGTAATTATTCGACTTTTGAACGCACACGTGCCGAACAAGAAATGCAACAACAGAAAAATGCTGCTCGTACGCAAGCTAAAATTGCGCATTTACAAAGTTTTGTTGATCGTTTTAAAGCTAAAGCCAGTAAAGCTAAACAAGCGCAAAGCCGCATGAAAATGATTGATAAATTGCAATATTCACCGACGCTTAATTCTAATCGTAGTTATTCCATTGAATTCTTCAGTCCAGAATATAGTTCTGATAATTTATTATCTTTAATTGATGCGAAAATTGGCTATCCAGATAAAACTCTAATTGAAAATGTGAAATTACAGATTTTTGCGAAAGATCGAATCGGTTTACTGGGTAAAAATGGTAAGGGTAAAACCAGTTTAATTAAAGCGATCATTGAACAAACTAGTCTTTTAGCGGGTAGCGTTGAAATGAATCCGAAAATTAAAATCGGTTATTTCGCCCAGCAAACTATTGATATGCTCAATACTAATGATACACCGTTTTCATTGATTAGTTCAACCGACAAGCGCTTAAATCAACAAGAAGTTTATAATTTCCTTGGGCGTTTTGGCTTTGATGCGGAAACTTCCAAAAAGAATGTGGAGAAATTTTCTGGTGGTGAGAAAGCACGTTTAATTTTGGCGTCAATTATTTTAACTAAACCAAATATTTTATTCCTCGATGAACCAACCAATCATTTGGATATGACCATGCGTGAACAATTAGCAATTAGTTTGCAAGATTTTGAGGGCGCGGTAATTTTGGTTTCGCATGATAAATTTTTATTGCAAAGTGTCGTGGAAGATTTTTACTTGATTGAAGATAATCGCTTGCAAGCCTTTAAAGGTAGCTTGGATGATTATCAAGATTATTTATTAGCTCAAGATCCAAGTGATAATTTAGCTAAAAAGACGGCGAAAGCTAAGGCTCCAGCGGCAGAAGATACTTTCAAACAAGCGACTAAGTTGCGCCATGAAATTACGCAAGCCGATCGCGCCATTAGTAAACTAAATAGTCAGCTTGAGAAATTGAACCTTCGGTTGGAGGCGGCAAATTCGGCGAATGAAGTCAATCAATTATTGGAAATAAATGCCAAAATTGAATCAGTCAAAGCGGAATTAGAGAAATCTGAAGAAGCGTGGTTAATTTTACAAGAAGAATTGGCGGCGTTATAAAAGCGTGGCTAATGCGAATTGATTGTGGTGCTGGCAAAACTTAGTTCAATCATGTTTTGCTAGTTTTATTGAGCGGGTACTTTGTGGATAAAATTAGATTGCTGTAAAATACGAATAGTTTTTTACAGCAGCGTTATTTCACAAAATTTACCCGCTTTAATTCATTTGTAGAATGAACGCTTTAACGCGGTTAAATTAATTTAGATTACTTGAATTAAGTTGAAGTGGCTATTTTGCAAGATTAACTAATTCAATGGATTAGAAAACTACGGTTTTATTGCCATTAATAAAAATTCGGTCTTCTAAAGCTAATTTTAACGCGCGCGCAAGGACGATTTTTTCCACATCGCGTCCAGCTTGTTGCATTGCTTGCCAATCATAAGCATGGTCAATGTGAATAACATCTTGTTCAATAATTG
>JAIETT010000011.1 GCA_019744945.1 Burkholderiales bacterium | reverse complement strand
GCACCTGTTTTAGCTTCATCCAAAATTTTAACAATCTGATTCTCGTTAATTCGTTTAGTCATAGTAATACTCCTCAATTTGACTAAATGTTATCAAATTGTCTAATTATGAGTGGTACTATTATACGGGGCTAGGACAACTTCACTGCCGCCAGCTTGAGCCATATCTGGGCGACCACCACCTTTACCGCCGACGATTGTGGCAAGTTTAGCGATAATCTCGCCAGCTTTATATTGATTAATTAAGTCTTTTTACACCCGCGACTAAATTAACCCGCTCGGCATTAATTGCACCAATCACCACAATTCCGCTGACTAATTTGTCTTTAATTTTTTCAGCAAGTTCTACTAAAGCTTTACTTTCAAGTCCATCGAGACGTAAAACTAATAATTTAGCGCCATTTGCTAAAGTTGTGGCTTGATCTAATAACGCTTCCGCTTGGTAAGTGGCTAATTTAGCTTTAAGTTCGGCAATTTCTTTGTTTTGCGCTTTATTATCGGCTAATACTGCATCGATTTTAATATTGAGTAAATCATTGCTTTGTGCTTTGAGTTTATCGCGTGCAATATCCAGCACCGCCATATTTTGCTGCATGCGTAATAATGCGGCTTCACCAGTAATGGCTTCAATCCGACGGACACCGTTAGCAATTCCGCCCTCGCTTGTGATGGTGAAAAAGCCAATATCACCAGTTTGAATTACATGAGTTCCACCGCATAATTCGGTGGAGAATTCACCCATTTTAACCACACGAACATCGCTGGTGTATTTCTCACCAAATAATGCCATTGCGCCAGTCTTTATTGCCTCATCGTAGCTCATTTCATCAATGGCAACTTCGTAATTTTGCATGATGACGTGATTTACAATACGTTCAATTTCATTAATTTGAGCTTGAGTCAAGCCTTTATCATTGGCGAAATCAAAACGAGTTAAGTCACTGCTAACTAATGAACCTTTTTGCGTCGCATGCGTGCCAATTACTTCATGCAACGCTTTATGTAATAAATGGGTTACCGAGTGATTACGTGCAGTGGCAATGCGTTGATGTAGATCAAGGGTTGCAATTACTTCATCACCAATTTTTAGTGAACCGTGGGTTAATTTACCGCTGTGTCCGTGTACGGCAGCACTAATTTTTTGAGTATCTTCAACTGCAAATAAACAGCTTACGCCACCATCAGCGACGATAGTTCCAGTATCGCCAGTTTGTCCACCTGATTCAGCATAAAACACGCTCTGATCTAAGACAATAATACCCTCATCGCCAGCAATTAATTGAGTTACCGCAACACCGTCACGATAGAGTGCAACTACTTTGGCAGCACAAGAGTTTTCGTCATAGCCGATGAATTCAGTCTCACAACCAGAGTATTCTAATGATCCAGCGATTTTGAATTTACCCGCTGCTTTTGCCATTTCGCGTTGGCGCGTCATACAAATTAAATGCTTACTTATTTGCAAGTACCTTGAAAATGAATCGCCTGCTTTGTTTCTAGCAATGTCTTTAAACTACTAAGCACCATTGGCCAGCCATTACTGATGTCATTAAATTCTGTAGAGTTCTCCTGAAATTCATCATGCGTAACGGTTAGCTTTACAAGTTCCGGGTTCGACGAAAGTTGCTCCAATAAGAAAGTAACACGAGATGGCTTTTCAGGTTGAGTTAGCTCATCCTTCTGGAAGCTCCAAGTATATGAGAGTATTTTTGGTTTATCCGCAGCAAGAACTTTGCCAAAAAGCACACCTTTTCGATCTAGTTTAATAAATTTAACTGAAGAACCAGTTCTCCAGTCAGATTCAACATCATTTCCCATCCAATACTGACGTGTAAACTCAGACTTGGTAAGAGCATCCCAAAGCTCATCTGGCGTTGTTTGTATGTAACTTATGTAAAAGAATTGTTGCGTATTCATTTTAATTTTCCTTTTTTGTTTCAAAGCTTTGTTTCAAAGAATCCAGAGCTTGTGCCCGGTGTTGCTCAAACTTGTTGACCCACCGTCCATAAGTTTCCTGAATTGGTGCAGGGTTCAAAAAATGAAGCTTTTCTCTGCCACTCCATTTTATTAAAATCAGATTAGCATGTTCCAAAATTCCAAGGTGCTTCATTGCTGCCTGCCTACTCATATTTAACTGAGCACACAACTCGCTTAAATTGAGCCCACCCCGTTCACATAATCGGTCAAGCAACATCCTCCTAGTTTTGTCAGCTAGTGCTTTAAATACTTCATCTTCATTCATGACACTATTATATGTAACCAAATGGTTACCTGTCAAGTTTTTATCAGAGTAAAAATTATCGGAATATTTTTAGTGCAATATTGCATAACTGTAAAATAAGCCAATATGATTTAGCAAACTGTATTCTTAAGGTGCTGGATATTGGTGATTGCAAATTAACGCTAGCTTTAGATCGTACAAAATCGATGTATAGTAAACAATACATAAATTTATTAGTTTTATCAGTTTGTGTACTTGTATGCGTAATACCAATTTATTGGACTGAGTTTAGATGGTCATGGCAATAGCAATACGGAGCGAAGGAAAGAGTTGCTTGCTAAATTTGTAACTAGGCTCAGTGCTGATAGAATTGACTATTTATTGTGAGAATTGGTTTAAGTATTTAATTGATACGAATATTAACTTTGTGATTCGAGTTAAAAGCAATATCTGGATGGATGTTATAGGTATACATGTTAAATCTAGTAAGCTATTTAAGCAAGTCAGTCAAGGTGGTATGCTCAGCTGCAAGGTAAAAATTGATGGTTTATACTTACAGGCGCAGGCAACGAGAAGCACAGAGAATAGCTTAGTAATTGTTGTTTCAAACAGATTATCTGAACCGGATTTGCTTGTAATTTATGCCAAGAGATGGCAGTTGTTTACTAACCTCAAGAGTAAAGGGTTTAACTTTGAAAATACGCATCTTACGGCAAAAGATCGAATTGGCAACTTGATCAAACAATATGCTCAAACAATAGTTTGAGCTTTAACCATTTGTTATTTAATTGGATTAATCAGAGCTAGCTATCAGCCAATTATGGTAAAAACGCATTGTTATAAACAAAATAGTTTTTTTAGATATGGCTATGATTTATTGATTCAAAAACTAAACAATAGTTTATACGATGCAATTAAGCTTATTTAGCTGTGCATTAGTTACTTACCAATGGAGGTAAAATGCAAAACATTAATTTCTGTCATGTAGCAAGAAAAATGGTACCGATTGAATAGCGATACCATTTTTAGCTTAGCCAGAGATTTTACCGCCACGGTCCATTCTTTGCGGCGCAGATCCTTGAAGCAATTTTTAAATTAAACTATTGCTTTGGCTTGGGCTAAGGCTTCATCAAGTTTATGAGTTTCACTGCCGCCAGCTTGAGCTAGATCTGGACGACCACCACCTTTACCGCCAACTGTCACGGCAAGTTTAGCGATAATTTCACCAGCTTTATATTGATTAATTAAGTCTTTGGTTACACCCGCGACTAAATTAACCCGCTCGGCATTAACCGCGCCAATCACGACGATTCCACTGACTAATTTGTCTTTAATTTTTTCAGCAAGTTCTACTAAAGCTTTACTTTCAAGTCCATCAAGACGTAAAACTAATAATTTAGCGCCATTTGCCAAGGTAGTGGCTTGATCTAATAACGCTTCCGCTTGGTAAGTGGCTAATTTAGCTTTAAGTTCGGCAATTTCTTTGTTTTGCGCTTTATTATCGGCTAATACTGCATCGATTTTAATATTGAGTAAATCATTGCTTTGTGCTTTGAGTTTATCGCGTGCAATATCCAGCACCGCCATATTTTGCTGCATGCGTAATAATGCGGCTTCACCAGTAATGGCTTCAATCCGACGGACACCGTTAGCAATTCCGCCCTCGCTTGTGATGGTGAAAAAGCCAATATCACCAGTTTGAATTACATGAGTTCCACCGCATAATTCGGTGGAGAATTCACCCATTTTAACCACACGAACATCGCTGGTGTATTTCTCACCAAATAATGCCATTGCGCCAGTCTTTATTGCCTCATCGTAGCTCATTTCATCAATGGCAACTTCGTAATTTTGCATGATGACGTGATTTACAATACGTTCAATTTCATTAATTTGAGCTTGAGTCAAGCCTTTATCATTGGCGAAATCAAAACGAGTTAAGTCACTGCTAACTAATGAACCTTTTTGCGTCGCATGCGTGCCAATTACTTCATGCAACGCTTTATGTAATAAATGGGTTACCGAGTGATTACGTGCAGTGGCAATGCGTTGATGTAGATCAAGGGTTGCAATTACTTCATCACCAATTTTTAGTGAACCGTGGGTTAATTTACCGCTGTGTCCGTGTACGGCAGCACTAATTTTTTGAGTATCTTCAACTGCAAATAAACAGCTTACGCCACCATCAGCGACGATAGTTCCAGTATCGCCAGTTTGTCCACCTGATTCAGCATAAAACACGCTCTGATCTAAGACAATAATACCCTCATCGCCAGCAATTAATTGAGTTACCGCAACACCGTCACGATAGAGTGCAACTACTTTGGCAGCACAAGAGTTTTCGTCATAGCCGATGAATTCAGTCTCACAACCAGAGTATTCTAATGATCCCGCGATTTTGAATTTACCTGCTGCTCTGGCCATATCTTTTTGTTTAGCCATACATTGATCAAACCCATTAATATCTACAATGACATGAACTTCTCGTAAAATATCTTGTACAAGATCTAGAGGAAATCCATAAGTATCATAAAGCTTAAATGCAACATCACCTGGCAGTACTTCTTTAGATAAGGCATGTATTTGTTTTTCAGTTAATTTATTTTCTTTAATTAATCTACTCAGTGTATCTAATGCTTCTTTGTCCTGATCTTCAAGAAACATCCAATTCTCATTAAATGCATCAAAAACTTTATTTTTTAATAAATGAGCAAAAACTTTATTGTGCATTTCAACATTTAATAAAGTCATGCCATTATCAATCGTTTGGAAGAAACGCTCTTCTTCTTGGAAAATAATTTTTTCAATTAATTCTTTATTCAAAATTAATTCAGGATAAGCATCGCCCATTTCGCTAACTAAAGTGGCAACTAATTGATTGAAAAATGGTTCACGACGACCTAATTTATAGCCATGGCGAATTGCGCGGCGAATAATCCGGCGTACCACGTAACCACGTCCTTCATTTGAAGGTAATGCACCATCGGCAATCAGGAAAGCTACCGAACGAATATGATCGGCTAATACTTTTAGTGAAGCATTGGTTTTGTCAGTAGTATGTGTAATTTGTGCGGCTGCATCGATTAATTTAACAAATAAATCAATTTCATAATTGCTATGCACATTTTGTAGAACGGCTGAAATACGTTCAATTCCCATGCCTGTATCAACTGATGGCTTAGGTAATAAGTTTAATTTACCAGTTTCATCACGATTGAATTGCATGAAGACGTTATTCCAAATTTCGATAAAACGATCGCCATCTTCTTCAGGTGTGCCAGGTAGGCCGCCCCAAATATCAGCGCCGTGATCGTAGAAAATTTCACTGCATGGACCGCATGGACCTGTGTCACCCATTTGCCAGAAATTATCTGAGCCACCAGAGGCCTTATCGCCAATCCGAATAATTCGTTCAGCAGCCAAGCCAATGTCTTTATGCCAAATATCAAAGGCTTCATCATCGGTATGGTAAACCGTAACATAGAGTTTTTCTGTGGGTAAATTTAACCATTCGCTAGAGGTGAGAAACTCCCACGCGTATTTAATTGCATCGGTTTTGAAATAATCGCCAAAGCTAAAGTTACCTAACATTTCAAAAAAGGTGTGATGACGTGCGGTATAACCGACATTTTCTAAATCGTTATGTTTACCACCAGCGCGAACGCATTTTTGCGAGGTGGTAGCGCGTGTATAATCGCGTTTTTCTAAACCGAGAAAAGTATCTTTAAATTGATTCATGCCAGCATTGGTAAATAAGAGTGTTGGGTCGTCATGAGGAATTAATGAGCTTGATTTGACTATTTCATGACCTTTGCTTTTGAAAAAGTCTAAGAATTTTTGACGAATTTGATTTACTTGCATATTTTTCCTCTATTTGAATAAATTGGTTTAACCTTTAATTTTAACATGTTGGGCTGTATTGAATTAAAGATTTGTGCGCGGTTGTGGTAAAAATTAGGATTAATAACTCAATGAAGAGCGGTTTATGACGGTGTGGTAGTTTTATTCTTATGCTGGTGAGCTTATTTTGTGGTGGGGTTGGGTTTTAATTTGTTACTAAAGACTGCTAGTTTAGGAATGAGGTGAAGGTTATTTATTTGAATCTTAAATTGGTTGTTGCTAGGTGATTATTTATTGATAAACGATAAATAATGGTTGACATTAAATAATTCCACATGCTACTATTCGGTACTTAATTTATTCAATAACTATTTTAAAGGGATTATGTTATGCATGAAAAATTAAAACGAGTTAGTTTGCGGGCTTTGTTGTTGCTACGTATTTTGGTAATACTTATTCCTATTATCACATTACTGAGCTGGTTATTCCCAGATAATATTCTAAGTAAGAGTATTTTATCACCATCAATTGGTGGATTTATTAAAGCCGATCAGGTGAATGTGTTTATGTGGAATAATAAGTTAATTGGTTTAGTTGGCTCATTCTTTAATTTGTTACCGTTTGTGCTGAGTTTGGTTTGGTTAATTAAGCTCTTCAAAAATTACGCATTGGGCGATATTTTTACGGTTCAAAATGCTAAAATTTATAGTCGGTTAGGTTATGTTTGTTTATTTAGTGCACTTTTATTACAGCCAGTTAGTCAAATATTATTTTCTCTGGCGGTTTCAATAAATTATACAGTCGGTCAACGTTTTATTGCTTTTGGCTTTGGTGGGGGTAATTTAACTGCAATTATTGGTGGAGCGAGCTTAATTGTGATTGCCTACGTAATGCGGATTGGACATGAAATCGATGAAGAACGTAATTTAACTATTTAAGTGGGTGAATAAAATGGCGATTATAATTGAATTAGATGTGATGTTGGCACGGCGTAAAATGAAGTTGCAGGATTTAGCACAAACGGTGGGAATTACGATTCAGAATTTATCAATTTTGAAAACAGGAAAAGCTAAAGCGATCCGCTTTGAAACTTTAAATGAAATTTGTCGTGCGCTAGATTGTCAGCCAGGGGATATTTTAAAGTATCAGGCGGATGCGATTAGCCTTTAAATATGTTATTAGGGATTCAAAATGAGAAAAATATTGGTTTCAATTGGGATTTCTAGCTTTACATTGTAAATGCCAGCACTTATGATGGTACTAAGATCAATAGATACACTGATTTACAAACGATGATTTGTAACATCAACTTTTAATTGAGGATGTTTGGGGTTGTAAGTTTGCTATTCAGGAAAATAGTTAACTTAGTCTGAAATAAAAAAACCACTAGATTATCTAGTGGTTTTTAGGAAACAAAGGGTAACTTATTTAGTTACAGGAGTTTCTTTAACAGTTTCAGCCGTAGCTTTTTTTACTGTTTTCAAAGTAGCTTGAGTTGCAGATTCAAAGTTTTTAGTTGCAAGTTCAGAAACTTGTGCAGAAACTTTAGACATGCTATCAGCCGCTTGATTAGAGGTTGTAATTATGCTTTGTAATGATTCGCTGGCTGCTTTAGAGAAAGCTGGGCTAACATTTGACATTTGATCAACTGATTTAACCAATGATTCTTGAGCATCTTTAATTGTTGATGCAGTAGTATCGTTAAATGCCGCTTTAGAGCTAGTCATAACATCAATAATTTCTTGAGTGTTAGCGATACTTGATTCTACTGAAGTAGCAGTGAAAGATTTAACTTGTTGGTTCATTTCAGTTGGGTTAGTCATAGACAGAATATTTTTCATTGTTGCTGATGAGTTGTCCATGAATTTACGAACTGATTCACATTGAATGAAAGCAACTTGTTTGCAGCTATCAAGAGCTACATTAGCTAAAGTTACATAAGTTTCCATCATTTTAGTGCATTGAGCATTCATTGCTACAAATTGTGGACTTTTGCAAAAATCAGTCATAGAGGTAAAGTTTTTATTTTTGAACATATCGTTAAGAGCTGTAAATTGTGTATTTTTAAACATGGTATTTTCTCCAAATAAATTTGTGTAATTTGACTGCAGATGCAGCTAAATGTTTTTCAAGGCTCTATTATGGTGCAATGCACCATTAGGTGTCAAGTTTATTTTGAAATATTTGTCAAATTAATTTGCATTTAAATCTACTTATTTGGATAGTGAAGTTGGTGTGTGGGTGATATCTATTTGTTATGTTTGGATATTATGTGTGTAGATAAATGTAACAGGCTGGAACTAATTGAAAATAAGTCGCAGAAATTTAATTTTGCCGCCCAAAATACCCTTGAGCGGCCGTGATTGTGTTATTTATTAATGAGTGAATCATCAATTTCATCGGCTTTTAATTTAGCCGGACGATTAAGTATTCGTTCTAGATAGGCGGTAAATTCAGGACGCTCTTCAAATATTCCAAATCGTGTTCCAAAGCTGATGTGTGATCCAATATAAACATCAGCAGCAGTAAAACGTTCACCACAAATATATCGATTTGAGCTAACAACTTGAGCTAATACATCCAAAGTGGCTTGTGGATTACCGCAGCCAAGAGATTTTTCATGCTCTGCAGTTACTTCAAATTTTAACATTCGCAAACTTAGTGCTAGTTCTAATGGGCCAGCGGCAAAAAACAACCAGCGATAATAAGCGCCACGTTCGGCATCATTTTGTGGTGCTAAGCCTGCGTCTTTAAAAGTTTCTGCTAAATAGGCGCAAATTGCGGGTGTTTCAGTGATAATTGTGGTGCCATGTTGCAGTGCTGGAACTTTACCCATGGGGTTAATTGCTAGATATTCAGCCGATTTCATGCTAGTTGCATAATCAAGAAGCTTGGTTTCGTAGCTTACGCCTAGTTCTTCGAGCATCCAACGAACGATCCGTCCGCGTGACATTGGGTTGGTATATAGAGTAATTGCTTGAGACATTTGTGTTCCTTTAAAATAAGTGGTAGCGCGAATGTAATTACTGGATAAATCTAAACGTGGAATATTCTAGTGCATACGGGATAAATAGTCAAGTTCGTAATTGAGTGCAATGATTAAAAATCGCCATAATCACATTGCAAACAGGTGATTCCATGCTCGCGCCACATTGCAACCACGCTATCGCGATCATCGACGACGAATTGAATTTGGTAACCTTTACGTTGGAGTTGATGCAAAATTTCTTCTTTGATCAGATTATCCGCGCGATAATCGCCAAAACGGCGCATGTGAATTTCATTAATTGGAATCTTCCACTTTTTAAACCACTCCTCAGTTTGTTGGCGGAAGTCATCGGTGCGTCCTGAAACAATGATCACATAATATTTATCCCAGAGTGCTTGGTATAACGCCACAATTGCGGTTTTAGGCGTATCATTAACCATGGCTTGATTAAATTTCGCCCAGTTTTTCTTTTTACTTTCAACAAAGTGTCGTCGATGAGAAATATCGGCAAGAGTGCCATCAATGTCAAAAATTACAACGGGTTTATGTTTCATAGTAATTTATCTCTAGTTTCTATTGGGGGAGTTAATTAGAGGATATCAGACAGTTTATGGTGAAATCTAATTAACCTTGAGTGTCTATTGTACACGTGGCTGGTAATTAGTTGGTAACATTTAATTAATAAGCCGACTAAATTAATCGTAAACTAATCTTTAGAGGTGCATATGCTATAATCTACTCCTCTTAAAGAGGAAGTTTACGTTATGCCAGCAACAAACACTAATAAAAAAATCTTATGGACTATATTTTTAACGATTTTAATCGATATGCTAGGAATTGGGATCTTAATTCCAGTTTTCCCAATGTTGGTCGTACCTCATTCACCATTTCGTGTAACGCCTGATAGTTGGAGCGCTGCAGAAGGTTTTATCATGCTGGGTTGGTTAATGACCAGCTTTCCTTTAGCACAATTTTTTTGTTCACCGATCTTAGGCCAATTAGCCGATCGTTTTGGGCGGCGCAGAGTTTTGGCTCTCTCAATTAGTGGTACGGCGTGTTCATATGTTTTATTCGCCATTGGGGTTATTAGTAAAAATATTCCATTAATGTTCATTGCGCGCGCCTTAGATGGTGCATCTGGTGGTAATATTTCAGTTGCTCAGGCGGTGATTGGTGATATTAGCAGTCCGCAAAGTCGTGCGAAAAATTTTGGTTTAATCGGGATGGCATTTGGTTTAGGCTTCATTATTGGTCCTTTTATCGGTGGTAAATTATCAGATGCTGGGCTAATTAGTTGGTTTGACGTCGCTACACCATTTTGGTTTGCGGCAGGTTTGAGCGTGATTAATGTAATGTTAGTGCTTAAATTTTTACCTGAAACATTGAAGATACGTAGTGAAAAAAGAATTGATATTACTAAGCCAATTCATAATATAGTTAAAGCATTTACCTCAAGTGGATTAAAAAACATTATTCCAGCAACTTTTCTCTTTAATGCTGGCTTTACGTTTTATACAACTTTTTGGGGAGTAATTCTTGCGGAGCAATTTGGTTTTACGCAAGGACATATTGGAAATTATTTTGCGTATATTGGGATTATGATTATTTTAGCGCAAGGATTGTTGGTTAGGCGACTTTCGGGTAAAATTGCTGATTATAAGGTGTTACGTATTTCATTTTTTGGTACTGCAGCGTGCTTGCTTGCTTATTATTTCATTCCAGTTAATCAAGTTAATTGGATTTATTACATACCGCCAATCATGGCATCATGTAATGCACTAACGTTTGCATTTAGTGCTGCACTAATTACTCGTGTGACGCCAGCAAATATTCGTGGTGAAGCGATGGGAATTAACTCAAGCGCGAATGCTCTAGCTCAAGCTATACCTGCCATTTTAGCAGGTTATATGGCTAGCCACCATCCACGCTTGCCGATCTTAGTTGGTAGTATTTGTGTATTTGGGGGCGGAATACTCTTTCATTATCTATTTAAACCACACCATCATAAAGAAGCTATTAAATAAAGGAACAACATGTTAATTGATTTTGAATTGCTGATAAAAACTTTGTTTGTGTTATTTTTAGCAGTGATTTCACCTGGTCCAGATTTTGTAATGGTTTTGCGTAATTCTCTACGTCATGGTCGAGCGGCTGGTTTAGTTTCTGCATTCGGTGTGGCTTTTGGTTGTTTACTCTCGTTTACATTGGTAATGTTTGGACTAAAAATTCTCTTTAGCTATCATCTAATTAAAAGCTTATTTAGCTTGATTTGTGGGGCTTATTTAGTCTATATTGGTTTCATGAGTATCCGGAATAAAGCTCAACATCAACATATTTCTGGGCAGCACCAAAGCGGTGCGCAATTATGGCTGTATTTTAAAAATGGGTTATTAACTAATTTATTGAATCCAAAATTGTACACCTTATCAACAGCAATTTTAACGTATACCGAACAACAACACCCAAATTTGGCAACGAATGCCGCGATTGTAATTGGGCAAGCGATCATGGCGTTATTGTGGTTTAGTGCGGTTAGTGTGATGTTTAGTTATTCGAAGATGCAGGATGCATATTTGAAAAAAGAGCGGGTTATTAATATCTTAGTTGGCTTTATCTTCATTATCTTGGGTAGTCGAATTATGTTTGGTTAGTTAACACATATTAAATTTGATTAATATAGAACAACTTAAGCCCCTGATAATTAATTTTATCAGGGGCTTAATAATCTAATCAATTTAAGAAATTAACTTTAGATTGAACCTGTAGTCAACTAACGACAGCCAACTAATGCGGCTTTAGGATCTTGGCTTTCAAAATCACAACGCACTAAATTTTCAGATGATGATGTTGCATAGAATTGAACTTCATACAATTTTGGAAATTTATCAATCCAATCAAATTCTTGTTGAGTTTGTGCGAGCGCTTTAGTGTGTGGGAATTGACGACGCATCAAACAACTATCTTGAACTTCTTGTAAGGTAGTAGAAGCGTAGATTTGTAACTTTCCACATTTTAAATTATTCATATCCAATGAATCACTTGCAAATGAAATCATTGGTAACATTAACAAACTAAGTAATAACTTACGCATAATAGTCCTCCATAAATGACTAAACTAAATGATTATTTCTAGATAAATTTTAAAAATTTACTAGCGATTAACGACAGCCATTAACCACTTGAGTTGGTTCTTGACGAGGGAAATCACAGGTCACTTTTTCATTGGTTGCTGAATTAGTGAATTTTACTTCGTACATTCCTAAATATAAGCCATCGGTAATCATAGTTTGACTGTGTACCGCACATTTATCTTGTACTTGTTTTAAAGTTGTTGCGGAGTTAATTTTTAAATCTCCACAAGCCAAATTATTCATATCCAAGTCACTGGCAATTGCAAAACCAGAAACTAGTAACAATGGTAGTAATAATTTACGCATTTGAATCCTCCCGAAATAGGTTAGTTTAAGCTCTTTGGTGTATAGATATTTTGTTAAGATACATTTAGTTTTATTTGCATGTAATAACGGCATTAACAAAATTCCAATTCCCAATTTTAGCACAGATAAGATAGAATAAATGTCCAAGTTTTCGGACATTTGCCAACTTAGAAATAAATGTGAGAACCTGTTTAATTTTTTTGCGCTGTTTTCTGGCTGCTATTAACTGTGTGGCTTGAGATGTAAGCGTTATAAGAGGAAAAACTATGCCAACTAATTTACGTAATATTAGTGTGGTAAAAATGTGAATAATTGGGAGAACAATAGAGAGATTTTGTCTAAAATAACCCAATCATCAGCAGTGCTAACCGTCGAATCTTAGGTAACATGCTATGCTTAGGGGCAAAATGAGTGCTTATTCAAGTAAATTGTATAGAGAATATTAATTGAAGATAGGTTGTTCGTTGAGTTAAATTTGTCTCGAATTGGAGTTAGAAGTGAAATTTAAGGTTGCCAGCGCGCTTTACGGTCTGTGTCTTATTACCTTCGACTATTTTTGCAGAAGATAATTACAGCGGATGGAGAAATACTCAGTTTGTATAAAGCGCGAATATCAATCTCTTGGCAAATTATAAGCACTATATTTATGCTGCTGGTAGCAATGAATTTTGATATGGTTCTTCTTGGCTCTATCGTAACATTCAGTGGTAAAAGATCTATCAAGCTAAAGATCACAGCGCAGCAATTGATACGACGATTGTGGCGGGTAAGTTTTATGTGGTGGGCAATTATCCAGGTAAAGTCTAATGGCTGGTAGAATATTTACCGCGAACCAACACTTCGATTAATTTACCAATTAATTTTGCCAATCATATTTCACAAGTTGAAAATCTAAATGAGTTATTATTTGTCAGTGGCGCCGACTTGCAAGAGCGTGGTGCAGTGTGTGTGCATTCACTGATTAAAGGCTGGGATAAGATAAGTCCAGCGGGATATAATTATCCAACTTTTGGCTGTGAGGGAACTCGTGACGATCGTTATAAAGAGTTATCAACTTTTCTTAGTACTATTTCGGAAGAAACGTCATCGCGTTTAAATAATTATACCAATGATGGTTTGTATTAACGTTATGAAAATAGTGCTCTGCGTGGGAGTTCATTAAACTCTAAAACTAAATATTTCCCTGCGAATGGCTATGTTGTTGCGATAAATAGCAACAACGAAATCAATAGCCAGAGCATGTGGTATGGGAACAACCGTGGAGCCACTATCATGGATTTACAATCTACTCCTGAGAATTTATCGTGGGGTAAAATTAATGTTCCAAGTAATTATAGACTTACCAACCTGAATAAAATTGTTATTCCTAGCTATTAGGTTGGGATGGGGCCAATCCAATTAACGGGTGGCTCATTAATTGAGTTTTTTGGATGGTATAACAATAACATCATAGAAAGTGCCCTGCCTGATTATAATGTGAATAATTTTGTGCAAGAGTATATGCAAGATGGTGAAATGGCTTTTACTGGTGCCTTTTGGTTTTGGATGGTGCGCGTTGGTGGTATCAATTATGCAACGCTCCATCAAGTAGTTACTAACCCAAATAAACCAGTTTGCCATGATATCGGTGTAGTTAACAGAATTATCAATGGTGGTTGCAATGGATATAATCCTGGGCGATTAAATTATTATAAATATTTTGCTAATTTGTTCCATGTTGATATTAAACCTGTAAGCATAGATATTCATACGCTGCGGCGCTCAAAGAGATTAAACAGTATGGAGTGCGGTGAAGCTATCAGAGCCTTTTGCCAAAAAAATGATTAGATTTTTAGTTTTACAGGTATTAATTTCTCACCGCTGCAATCGTTAATTTAAGCGTCTCAACAAAAATATTCTTCTGCCTAGTCACTACACTGATATTGTGTGATTAGGTGCGCAATCATAAAATAAATTCAACAAATTATTATGTAAAACATCTGACGATTTAGGCGTTTGAAGTTTTGTGCTACCCAATGAAGCTGCGTCATTCTTCTTGTAAACATTATTAGCCATTTTATTTTTATGATTTTTTTTGATTTCTGTATTTAGTATGTAATCCCATGACATAATAGTGGCCTTTTTAAAATTTGACTGATTAAGTTGTGTTATTTTGAGTAATTAATCCGATTGCGGATATGAGATTTACTTTGCTTGACGATATTATGAACTAGATCTATTTCTTTAACAATAAGCAAAAATGCTCATTGTTAAATTTGTTGAGCACAACTAAAATGTTATCATTGTGTGAAATTTAGACGGTATGAGGAACTAACTGAATTTTAGCTATCGATCATTATTTACATATAAGTTAGCTTTTTAAAAAGAGGTTGCTATGAGAAAATTTAAATCTGCAAGTGTCATTACGATAAATGCTGCGGGAACATGGGCATATATCAGTAATACTGATAATACTGTTTATAGTTGCAAAATTAGTAACCAGCAAATCAGTAATGACTGTGTCAGTAATAAATTAGATAACGCTACACAGATTAATGGAATTACGCTAAGTAGTAATGCGGACTATGTTTTTCTTGGTAATATGATGAATAGTGGTGGCGCTGCGAAGGTAAATAGTGGTAGTGTTCAACGTTGCAAATTAAACAGTGATAGTAGATTCACTGAATGTGGTGACTCGGGGGCAACTCACTCGGCAACAACGAGCTATTTTTTCCTGAATATTTTCTCAAACTGGGATTTTTCCGTGGAGTATGTAATTAATGTTTAAGAGACAAATAATCTATCTCGCTAAAATTACTGGCAATCAGACTATTGTTTAATGAGGTTGTCAGTAAGTATTTTAGTAAAGTTAATCGAGGACTATTTAAATTTCAATGAACAAAGAGATCATTCATCAGTGGATCATCGAGTAATTCAGCATTTAGGATAATTAAACATGGTCTCCATAGTGAAGGAGGCATGAAACGATGCATTCCAGCGGTGATTGCTTCACGAATCAAAATTTTAGTATTAGCCCCTGAAATATTAAATTTAGGAGATATTTGATAGGTAATTAAGGATGATACAGTACCACGGGCTATGCCAAGGATTTGTGCAATTTGTTCCTGAGTTGCACCATTGCTAAGCAAAAATAAAACTTCCAACTCACG
Source organism: Burkholderiales bacterium (assembly GCA_019744945.1). Taxonomy (GTDB): domain Bacteria; phylum Pseudomonadota; class Gammaproteobacteria; order Burkholderiales; family UBA11063; genus Aquella. The sequence continues at coordinate 1,980 of JAIETT010000011.1, read as the reverse complement.
GGGAGAAAATTTTAGGCGTAACTCATTTTCTGTGCCTGGGCGATTAACTTTTTCTATATGCCCATCAAACCGCAGAACATAGCTACGCACGGAGGAAGATTGAATTGCTACTACTTCACCAGATGGGTGTAACATTGGGACATAGCTGGTTATATATGAAACAAACTCATTATTGTAAGGCAACATATCAATAAATTTAACGACTTTACATTTTTCAAAGACAAATTTTTGTAAATAAATTAGCTTTTCACCATAACTCAGAATCATGTCTTTATTTTTTTCGTTGAAAGAGTCTTTAAAGAAGTCCTCTAGAAATTCAACATTCTGATATTCAAGAAATGAAACACCTTTTATCTCACTACCTTTTTGCTTACCAACGGACTGAGCCGAAATATCGGTCGCAAATTCGATTTGAAGATTACGGTTAATAATTGTTAAATAAATGTCTTTATCTATTAAATGGTTAACACCAGGCAGAATAATCGTATCCAAATAAGACTGATATTCATTATCATTGAGTAAAGTTGACATTTATAACTCTCCTAGATTAAATAGATTTTCTATGGGATTATATGAAGCCAATTAGTATAATTTTATTTATTCAACAAGAATTACTGTTTTAGACTTAGTTCAAATACTAAATGATGTCAATTAATTCAGGTTTAGATTTGATTTAAAAGAGTTTAATTACACTAAGTAAATTCGGACGTCATTATAGCTTGATTTGGTCATGGATAATCTTTTATATTTATTGTCACTGTGCTCAAATTCAGAGTAACTCCTAATGTCAGCTGAAAAGATTTCAAATTGTTAATTGCGTTATTAATCACTACCTTGGGGGAGCTCTAGGTGGTGATTTTATTTCCTATGGACAAAAATATTTATTGTTAAGAGTAATGTATTTACCTATGGTAAAATCAAGGGCTATTTTAACTGGATTAAAATTATAAAAGCCTATGAAAAAAATCATCATTAACAGTTTGCTCTGGTTGTTGTCTCGGTTGCCGTTGAGCGCAATTCGCTGGCTTGGTGCCAATATTGGTCTAATTTCGCTGCGTTTCTCGAATAAATCTGCCAAACGTTTACCACATAATTTGCTGATTACGGGTTTAGCGACGCCTGAAACCGTTGAGCAAATGACTCGTGATACCGCAAAAGCTTTGGGGATGACTTTAGCCGAAGCGGCATTAATTGCTTGGCGTAAAGATCGTAAGCTCATTGATAAATTATCGAGTGTTGATGAGAGTTTCTATGCGGTAAAACGCCTCTTAGAGTCTGGGCAAAATGTGGTTTTTTTGACGCCACATATTGGTAATTTTGAAGTAGCGGTCAAATATTTTGCATATCATCTGCCGATGGATATTCAAATTCTATATAAACCCTCCAAAGACCCAGTAATTGAAGAAATTATGTTAACTGGACGCACTGAAACGAATATTACCCCAGTACCCACCACGCGTAAAGGTGTTTTGAGTTTAATTAAACATTTAAAAAATGGTGGTTGTTTAGGTATTTTACCCGATAATGTAGCATCGGGTGGTGATGGCGAATGGGTGAAATTTTTTGGACAAGATGTCTATGCGACTTCATTAGCGGCTAAAATTTGCCAAATGCCGAATACGCATGCGGTAATTGTGCAAAGCTTACGCACGAAAACTGGCTTTAGTTCTAAATGTATTCCATTTAAACCGAGTAATGACGAAACGCATGATATTATGCAAGAACTCTATGCTGCAATTGAAAGCTTAGTGCGTGAGGCTCCAGAACAATATTATTGGTCATATGATCGTTTTCGTCATCCAGAGAAGGCAAAGCCAAAACCAGACGCCTAGCATCAGCTAGTTCGATTAAAACTGTGATTCGTTAGTTACTAGCATCAACTACCTTCTTTCACTCATTTGTAAAAAGGTAATCAATGCTCAATAAATTTCTAATCAGTCTTGGAATTTGGGTTTTACGTTTAATTAGTTTATTGCCAAT